>CALBJM010000001.1 GCA_937893225.1 uncultured Erysipelotrichaceae bacterium
TTCTGGGGCTAATGTTAACGTTTTTTTGGGACAAAATCATTTTTGCTTGACAACAAAAAAAGATCTCCAAAATAGGAGATCTTTCTTGAGACTAATCAATTAGTCTTGTCCACTCTTCTTTCTTGTTGAGAAGAAAACAACACCAGCAGCAACTACTGCAACAGCCATGATTCCACCATATAATAATACGTTGGAATTATCGGATGTATTAGCTGTCTTACCTGTATTCTTCTTTGCTGCATCAGCTGCAGAAGAGCCTTCATTGTAGCTAAGAATCATAACAGGAGAGAAGCTAGACATTGTTACAGTGATAGCGCCATCAGTCCAAGAAGCTGGAAGTACTTCAGCAGTAGTTTCGCTTGTAAAGTGAACAGCGATGTACTTGCCACTAGCCTTGATACCAGACATTGCTAATGTGATATTTGCAGGATTTTCTGCATTGATGATTGCTTTTGCGCGATCATTTGCAGTAACATCAGCCATACCAACCATAACAAGGTCTTCACTCTTAGCTGTTTCACCAGCAATTTCCTTGAGCTTAGCATTTACAGCTGCCTGCACACCATACTTTGTCAAGAATGCATCAATGGATTGACTGCCAGCTTTCAATGCATCATTGTAAACTGTTGTTGTCAAAGCATCTTTAGGTGCAGATACAGGGCTAACAAGGATAACTGGTGCATCAGTGCCATACTTGGATGCATCTGTCGTTACAGTAATCTGTTGATCACCTACTGTGATAGTTTGTGATTCTGCAGGAACAGTAACGCCTGTTTGTGCCTGAGATGGATGCCATTCTGCCATAACTGGTGTGAATGAAGCTGCCGCAACTGTAATTGCTGCTAAAAATGAAATCAATTTGTTCTTCATAAATAGCCTCCTATTTTCCTTTCTTTCCTTTCTTATCGCTACTACCGTAACCATCATAATAATAATTGTTACGATAATACCGCCTATAGTAACTACTTCCACTACCGGAAGTATCGACACGATTCAATACGATACCTAAAAGTGGTGTAGATGTACGTTTCAAAAGATTTACAGAGTTCGTAACCATCTTTCGAGGTGTATCATCACTACGAACCACAAGGACCGTACCGTCACAATGTGTCGCAATATTCAATCCGTCTGCAACATTTGCAAGCGGTGGAGTATCTACAATGATACAATCAAATACTTTTGCGGACTCATCAAGCATTTGCTTGAATCTATCACTTTCTAATAGCATTGTTGGATTTACAACAGAGCCAACAGAAGGAATCATATATCCATTTGTAATATTTGTTTTATATACAACATCATCTAGTTCTGCTTTTCCAGCTAGATAATGAATGTTGCCAATCAATTTTTCTTGTGATGACAAACCGAGTTTTGTACGCATTTCACTATTTCTAAGATCACAATCGATCAATAATGTTGGTACGCCAACCTCTGCCATCATTTTCCATAACTGTGTAGCAATAAAAGACTTGCCTTCATTTGGAACAGAAGAAGTAATCATGATCTTTTTGATATTTGATCCACAAAAGCCAAGGTTTACACGAAATTGGTTTAAAGCTTCTGTAACTTCGAATTCTAT
>CALBJM010000002.1 GCA_937893225.1 uncultured Erysipelotrichaceae bacterium
CATCACGGAACGCAAAAAAATCAGCTCCGCAGTGATTAAATACACCATCTAAAAGAATGGAAATATTTTCGGCATGGAGTTGATCACAAACTTCTTTGAAGTCTTCATTTGTACCTAGTCGACAGTCAATTTTTGTGTAGTCACGTGTGTCGTACCCGTGTCGATCACTTTCAAATACAGGATTAAATAGAATAGATGTGATACCTAACTTGGAAAAGTGTGGAATCCATTTGTTGATTTTGCATATACGGTGTTGTAATATACCATCATTTTCTTTAGGTGCACCACAAAATCCTAATGGATATATTTGATAAATGATTTGGTTGAAATGCATGGTCATAGTTTCCCTTCTAAGTAATTGTGAATCATTTCAGAAGTGATGCTGGCAGAGTCATGAGGGTCAATAAACGAGTCATTTTGTGTGACCCATTCTGCAGTTTTTAATTCTTCATGATCGAGTTTAATAGATTGATTGCCCTTAGCAATAGCGGTAAAAGAAACAATCAGAGAGGATGAATATCCCCAAGGTTGATTTTTATAGTAGTGTAGTTCCTCGATGTCTAATCCAGTTTCTTCTTTTGCTTCTCGTTTGGCAGCTTCTTCTAGTGTTTCTCCAATTTCAACAAATCCAGCGACAAGGGCGTATTTTGTATATGCCGCATGTGCATATTTTGTAACTAACAATTGATTTTTTTCGTTTATAATTGCCACAATAACAACTGGATTGATCCTTGGATAAATCAAATTTCCGCACTTAGTGCAGCGTAAAGCTCTTTCTTTTGTATCATCCAACAACGTTGCACCACATCTACCACAATATTGATTGTTGCGATACCAGTCATATAAGTGCCAACCAGTTATTCCCGCAAAAGCGATTTGTTGTGGTTCGTATTTTCTAAGTGTTTGAATATCTAATGAAATGGGATGCATGAACATAAGATCAGCTAGAAAAAAAGCAGTATCGTCAATGGTGAATAAAAAACGATAAGAAATATTTTTTGGAAGATCTTCATAAACATATGGGGTTTGATCTTTTTTTAACAAAATATTTCTTCCATCATATGAAAGAAATATATCTCCAACATGTGGTTTTCTTGGACAATAGTGATTATGAAATTGATGTGGATAAATTGTTTGATACATATGATTGCCTTTAATACGTAATATTATACATAAAAAAGTAAGTAAAAGAGCACTAGTATAATAAAGAAAATGAGGATAAAGAATGACGGATTTTACAGAGATTATTTCAGAAACTGCATATCTTTCGGCACCAAATGCAGCACAATATCGTGTCATTATGCGTACAATGTATACAGAAAATCAAAATTATCATGCGGATATGTATCCGACTGAAATCCTTTCTCTTGTGAAGGAACATGAAGGTTTTGCATCGTATACTATAGTAGATTTGAAAAGTGATCTAGATCAACTTGTAAGTTGGAATAACTTGATAGCGATACAAGATCCTGGTATTGTCCATACAATAGCAGAATATAAAAATAAACAGTATCGGTATTCCATAAGCCAGCGAGCCATAGAAGTTGAAAGAATGACATTGCGCTTAGAAAATTTAGATATTGAAAAGGGTAATCTTTCAACAAACTATTTTTTGAGAATTGAAGAAGCTTTGCGTAATGCAGAAAATATTGAACATATGTCTTTGCAGGAAGTTAATGAATGGTGGAATTTGATGAACGCTGACTATCGTGCAATGAGCGATAATTATCATGATTATCTGCAAGAATTTAATAATCCAGATTCACGCAATCTTATGCAATCTGTTGCTTTTATATTACATAAAGATCGTTTTGTACAATATCTACGGAATTTCATCCGCCAAATGCAATTAGAAGCTAGAAAAATACGTGCATTATTAGAAAAAGTAGATATTGTTTTTGAAAGCCAAATTCTTCCAAAAATCATTGAAAGTGAATTGGCTTTACCACGTCTTTCAACGAAAACGGTAGATGAAGAAGCACTGCAGAAAGTATTTCGGAAACAATGGGTTTCTTTTGAGAGATGGTTTAAACCAATGCGTGGACAAGTTGCAGAGTGTGACAAAATTATGGAGCTGACGAATACGATCATTCGTTCCATGATTGAAAATGCAAACATGATCGTTCAGATGAATAATTATGGTATAAGTCGAAAAGACGATTATCGACACTTTATTCAATTGTTTACGAATGTATCTAGTTTGGAAGAAGCACATTGTCTTGGTGCTCATTTATTTGGTATTCAACAAATTGAACATGTTCGTGTAAATCAAACGGTTGATGCCGAAGATGTGCGCGTTTCTGCTTTTCGACGCGAAGAAAATGTGATGGAATTAGAGTCGCATTCTAGAACGTATCGGGAAAGAAGAAGTAAAGAAGGTTTTATTGATCGTACATTTGATAAGCAAATCGCATTTAACGAATATGAATTTGAAATGCGTAAAAGAAAAGAGTTAGTGCAAAAGTATATTCATGATGGAAAGTTATCTGTAGCAGATATGTCAGGTGTTATTCCAGAAGCTATGCGTAAGATGCTGCTGACGTGGATTTCTTTGGCAAATATGACAGTTACAAAGACTGCTAGTACAGAATTTGGACAAAAATTTCATTTGTTGAAAGAAGAAGGAACTTGTATTTTACATTGTGAAGATGGCAATCTAACGATGCCAAAATATGTATTGGAGTTTGATGATGAACGCAATTGAAACGCTTTTAGATAGATATTGGATCATTAAAGAAAAAGATAAGGAACTATACTATCAGCTCAAGCATGATTTAGACAATAAAAGTATGCAAAAATTTATCCGTGAGAAACTTGGGTGGAAATTCATTCACACAGAACATTTTTTAAAGCTAGAAAAAGTTCCTGCACATGCTGAACCCTTCATGGGCATACAGTCTTTTACAGAAATACGGGATTATTGCTTTTTGTGTTCTATTTTAATGTTTTTGGAAGATAAAGAAGAAAATAGTCAATTTCTTTTATCTGAATTGATTCGTTATGTTGAAGTAGTGATGAAAGACTATATGAATGTTGATTGGACGGTCTATTCGCAAAGAAAATCATTAGTAAGAGTTTTGCAATATATTGAGTCCATTGGAATACTAAGGGTCTATGAAGGAGATTCTAATGCATATTCTAATCAACAAGATAGCGAAGTGTTATATTACAACACTGGTCTTTCAAGATATTATTGCACGAATTTTACAATGGATATTTCACATGTGGAGTCATGGCGAGATTTTGAAAAGGAACAAGTTGAAGAAGTGGATGAGGATCATGGAAATGCGCGTACCAATAGGGTATATAGACAATTGATTGCTTGCCCTAATATGTATTGGAAAGAAGATAGCAGTCCTGATGCATATTATATAAAAAATAAAAAGAATAATATTGCGTATGTCATCAATCAAAATATAGGTGGTACGTTGATTGTGAATAAACATAATGCGAGTGTTATTTTTGAAGATAAAATTCCTAGTGGGAATTATTATCCAAAAGCAAATATGTTAAACGAAATTGTTCTTCTTATTTGTCATAGAATCAAAGAAATGTATAAAGACGCAAGAAAGTTAGTAGTGCAGGATGATGATACGATTATCGTTACCCAAACAAAATTCCAGGATATCGTTTTGTCTGTGAAAAGACAATATCAATCCCTTTTTTCTAAAGAATATCGTGAAATTGCGGATGAAAAATATGTGTTCTTGATAAAGCAATTTATGAAAAATTGGATGATGATCCAAGAAACGGAAAATGAGATAACAATTTATCCAATTTGTGCAATTATTACCGGGAAATATTCAAAAAATGTGGAGGAAAAAATGAATGGATGATAGATGGAAAGTCAATCGAATCGGATTGATCAATGTTTGGTTCTACGATAAAGAAATATTTGAATTTGAAGATGGAAAACTATTATTACGTGGACAAAACGGATCAGGCAAATCTATTACAACCCAAAGCTTTGTTCCATTTATGCTTGATGGTGATCGTACGCCTTCTAGATTAGATCCTTTTGGCTCTGCAGATAGAAAAATGGATTACTATTTTCTTGGCGAAGATAAGGATGAAGGAACAGGGTATTTGTTCTTAGAATTCAAAAAAGGCGACCAATATCGTACGTTAGGTATTGGTCAAAATGCAAAACGTGGCAAGCCTATGCAATTTTGGGGATTTATTATATTGGATAATCGACGTGTTGAAAAAGACATTCGTTTTTATCGCGAGTCAGGCGATAAGATGATTCCCTATGATAAAACAGAAATGCGTAAAGTATTAGGTGAAGAAACTCCATTTACAACTTCCCCAAGAGAATATAAAAAAATGGTTAATGAGAACTTGTTTGGCTTTGAAAATGTAGACCAATATGAACAATTGTTGCGTTTTTTGATCAAGATACGTTCACAAAAACTATCAGGTGTCATGAAGCCAACGCAGATTTATCAGATTTTAAATGACTCTTTACAAATCCTTAGCGATGAAGATCTTCGCCCAATGGTCGATGCTATGGAAAAAATGGATTCTATGCAAGAAACACTCGATGGTATGCGTAGAAGCTTAGTGAATGCGAATACGATTCTTCGCGAATACACACATTATAATCGCTTTATGCTTTCTAGAAAGGCGCATAACTATATCAATGCTAAAAAGAGTTTTCAAAAATCTAATTTAAGTTACCAAAAATATATAGAAGAAGTCGCTTCTTGGAAAATAGAACAAAAAGAAAAAAATGTACTCTTAAGTTCTTTGCAACGTGAAGAAGAAACGTTACGTAAAGAAATTGAACATTTGAGTGATTCTCGTATTGAAAACTTAGATATCAAATACCAGAATCTCAAAAAAGAATTCACGGAAAACAAAGAAAAAATCGCGAAGAAAGAAAAGCAAATTCAAGAAAAAAATGAGCAAATTTACAGAGCCGAAAGTAAAATCCGCGATATTCAAAATGAAATAGAATATATTACAACCAAAATTGATAAATACCTAAAGGACTTGGATGCTCTACAGGAAACGATTCAAGGCGAATTCCATACATACGTGCGAGAATATATAACCAACGACAAATCTATAGATGTAAATTTTGTTCAACAACAAATTAATACATTAAAAAATCAAATTCAAGACGGTTCAAAGTTGCTTCTAAAATCAAATTCTTTAAAAGAAATCTATGAAAAAGCAGTTGCAGAAGAAAAGAAAAATGCAGAAGAATTAACAACCCTACAAATATCTTTTCAAGAAACAGAACATAATAAAGAAGAAATGCAGGATGCAATATTGACTGAAATAGAACATCTCTTAAATAATCAATATTGGATTCCACAAAAAGAAACGATTCAAAAAGCATCAAATATCATTGAAACCTTTTCAGGCAATATAGAATATAGTGCATATCATGATACATTGGTGAAAGATTATGCTTCTTGTGTACAAAAACAGAACTTGACTTTGGCATCTTTACAAGCTGATTTACGTCAAATACAAAAGAAATGTGAAGAAAAACATCAAGAAATTCATACAATCCAAAATCAAAAAGAAGTTGATCCTTTGCGCGATGCAGATGCACAGAATAGTAGGCACATATTAGCTGAAGTTGGTATGATACAATCCCACTGAAGTAGACACACGAAAT
>CALBJM010000003.1 GCA_937893225.1 uncultured Erysipelotrichaceae bacterium
AATGGGTAAAAGTCTACTTGGACATTATGAAACAGGTGCCTTGTTTAGGGATTTCTCGTTTTGTAATCGATGAAATCGTTGATTCCTTTCAGAGTTTGATCAATTGCTTAGATGGAGAGGATGTTTCGTTTGATAGTCTTCTCGATATGATGTTGAATCGCGATAAAGTGACTTTACTGCATTCTAGGATGGTTTTACAAATTGCATTGCTTTTGTTAGATGAAGTATTTGAGAAAAATCCTAGTTTATTGCAAGGTGCTTTACGTTGCAAAGATGCTATTGCAATATTAGAAAACCGAGATTTGTTTATTTCGTATTTGGCACATGCATCGAAGTTATTTGATATTGGAAAATTAAAAGATGTAGATGTTATTCATACCCAATATCGGCAATTAACAGAAAAAGAATTACAACGGATTTATCAACATACACGTGTTGGTGCAAATCTTGTGGAAAAGAGTGCCTATTTATCTGCATTTAAAGATATTGTACTTGGCCACCATAAGTCATGGGATGGAACTATGGGATATCCAGTGTCTTTTGATAATACAAAGAGTGAGAATCGTTTTTTGATAGAGTTGATCCATATGAGTGATAGTATAGCTGCTGCTACAGATTTTATTGGCAGAAGTTATAGAGTTCCTAAATCATTTGCGATGTGTTTGGAAGAATTGAAGCAAGGAAAAGATACTTTGTATTGTGGTGCACTTGTTGAGTTAATAGAAAATTCACCATCTCTACAAAACAAATTACAAGAATTTGTCAATCAGGGCAGAATTCATACATATTGTGAAGTATATAGCATACATATTGGAAACCATGATTCTTCTTTACCTTTAACAGATGATGGCCTATTTCAAGCATATATTGATAATTATTCTTTACAAAATCGTGAAGAAGAAGCTTTGATTCGTGTGTTGCATAATAGCAGTGAAGTAAATTATCGGTTTCTGCATGCATTGATCCGCCATTCTCTTTTAACGATGCAAGTGAATCTAAGAAGTGGAAAATATCAAGTCTTTACACGTGGTCAACAACGTTTGTTTGATAGTATTTCTATAGGTATGTATGAAGATTTTCTACATGACTATTTACGATCTATTGCTTATCCAGATGATTGGATGAAATTGCAGTATCAATTGCAATTGTCAGAAGTATTACATACGTTAGTAATGCAGCAAGGTAGTTTTTCCTGTGAGATGCGTCTTATGCTTTCTGGAGAATATCATTGGACACAGATCCAGTTTTTTAATCTTGATGAAAGAGATAGAATACCAAACCATATGGCTATCATTTTTACAGATACAGAAAAACGACATGCACAAAGTGAAAAGATGGAAATGGCTTTAAAGACTGCGTACCAAGCTGCAATTGAAGCAAGTAAAGCGAAGAGTGTTTTTCTAAGTCATATTTCACATGATATGCGTACGCCTATGAATGGTATATTAGGCATGCTTGAAATTGCACAGCGAAATATTGACGATAAGGATAGGGTCATAGATTGTCTAGAAAAAATACGCTCTTCATCGGAATTTTTGAAAAAATTGATCAATGAAGTATTAGATGTTTCTAGTATAGAGAGTGGTAAATTGATTTTGAATGAAGAAGCAACAAATATGCGAAGTTTGTTGCAAAGTGTGATAGATGCTTGCTTGCCATCTGTGTTAGATGCAAAACAAAAATTGTTTGTGAATATGGAAGTGCTTGAAGGGGTATATGCTAATGTAGATGCGGTGCGTTTGCAGCAAATTTTCGCAAATATCGTGTATAATGCAGTCAAATATACACCAGTTGGTGGTAGTATATTCATCGATGTTATAAAATTATCTGAGAATGCAAAAGAAAGTTGTTATCGATTCACGATTCGTGATACCGGTATTGGAATTTCAGAAGAATTTCAAAAACATTTGTTTGAACCGTTCGCTAGAGAAAACAATTCTATGATAAATAAAGTACAAGGAAACGGACTAGGACTTTCTATAGTAAAGCCAATTCTTTCTATGATGTCAGGAACAATAGAAGTAGAAAGTGTTCAAGGTAAAGGGACAACATTTATCATTACATTGCCATTGCATTTAGTGAAAAAAGAACAAGAAAATGTTCAAAAAGAAATCTTTCATTTTGATGGACAGCGTGTTTTACTTGTTGAAGACAATGTGTTAAATCAAGAAATTGCTTGTGAAATGTTAAAAGAATGTGGCCTTGTGGTAGAAATAGCACAGGATGGTAAAGAAGCAGTGGAATGCGTCTTAGAAAAATCTGCAGGATATTATGCATCTGTATTAATGGATATTCAAATGCCGCGGATGAATGGATATGAAGCAACGCGTGCTATTCGTCAGTTAACTGATTCATGCAAGAGTCGTATACCAATCATTGCTTTATCAGCCAATGCATTAGATGAGGATGTAGCAAAGGCATTAGAGAGTGGGATGAATGATCATTTGATGAAACCAATTGATATCTATCAACTCTGTGCTACTTTAAAAAAATGGTTATTGAAGAAAGAGGATCAATGATGGAAGTATTTTCAATCGCAAAAGAACATGCGCCTATAGATGGCTTGACAATTTCAAGTCATTGTTCAATCCAAACTGAGAAGAATCATATTGTTTACTTTTCTCTTGGTGCAGGAACGGATATTTCTCAGGAAATGTATCCAAGTATGCAAATGTATATTTGTAATGGAGGAAAAGGTTCGTTCTTAATAGATGAGAAAAAAGTGATTGTTAAAGATGGTGACCTTGTTGTTGTGGCAGGGGGAAGCTTATGCGGCGCAATGAGCGAAACTGGTTTAGTGTATACGGAAGTAATACCGGGAAAGGAATGTAAAATGAATAAAATCGTAAAAGCAGGAGAAGTATTACAGTTGAAGGAACTTGTTCCTTATCAAAAAGACAGTATTGTTAATGCAGATATCGCATCAAACGATACAATGAAATTTGTTGTGATGGCATTTGATGAAAATACTGAGCTAACACCACATGCTGCACCTGGAGATGCAATTGTATTTGCATTGGAAGGAAAAGCGACAATCGGATATGAAGGAAAAGAATATGCTATTGAAGCTGGTGAACAATTTCACTTTGCAAAAGGTGGCATGCATGCAGTGAAAGCTAATGGAAAATTTAAAATGGCTTTATTGCTTGTATTACGATAACACGATAGAAATATCGTGTTTTTTTTAGGAAATCTAAAAAAATATGGGAATAACTATAGTAGAAACCGAGAGGAGAATACTATGGAAAAATTAAATCGCTTTATTGAAATTGTGAAGGATGGCATTGTGGAAGTTTTGCCAAAAGATTTTCAAGGCTGTACGTTTGAAATCAAAACAATGCAGAAGATGGATGAAGAATACACAGGCATGGTAGTGATGCGAAAAAATGCAAGAACACACGTCATCATAAACATGGATGATTGGTATGATGCGTATCTTGAGGGAACAGAGATAGATGATATTATTGATGAAATTGCGTTGTTAGTTCAAAAAGAAGTACCTATGCAGCCATTAGAGTGGTTACAGGATTATGAACAAGTGAAACATAGAATTTATTATCGATTGTATCCTGAAGATCGTGTGACAAGGGAATTGAAGAATGTACCACATAGAAAGATTTGTGATCTCGTTTTGGCGTATCATATTCTTGTGCAAGATCAAAATGGTGCTTTGTCTAGTGTTTTAGTACGTCATGAAATGCTTGAAAACTATGGCATTAGTGAAGAACAATTTCAAAAAGATGCAGAAGAAAGTACTGTGCATTTATTTCCTGAAAGTGTGGAACAATATGGAAAAGATTCTGACTTTTATATCATTACAAATAAGAGAAATTTGAATGGGGCATCTGTGTTGTTTTATCCAGGGGTATTAGAAAAGATGGCACATATTTATGGTGGAACATTTATGTTGATTCCTTCGTCCATTCATGAATTTTTTGCAATAAGCCGAAAAAAATATATCACGTGTGAGGAATTGGATGAAATGGTAGAAAAGGGAAATGAGGAAGTTTTAGAACAAGGTGATATATTGTTATCTACACATGGGTATGTGTATGATCCAGACCATGGAGCGTTAGAAACGACCAGAGCATATGTAGAAAGAACAGGGATGCATCAAATTTAATGTTGACTTAAAGTGAGCTTTAAGATAAAAAATAATCGTAGAGGTAATGAAAATGGAAGAGAAAACATATACGATTTCAGAAGTATCAGAAAAGATGTGCATTCCACCATCTACGATTCGTTTCTATGATGCGGAAGGATTATTCCCTTTTTTGAAACGTGTTAATGGTAGACGTGTCTTTACAGAAGATGATCTTTCAAGTTTGCGGTTGATAGAGTGTTTAAAGAATACAGGTATGTCTATTCGTAATATTAAAGAATACTTTGATTACGCTAAAGAAGGAGATAGCACGCTTGTTCAACGTCAACAGATTATTTTACAACAAAAGCAAGTTATCTTAGATCAGATGGAAGCATTGAAGAGAAACATGGAAGTCATTGAACACAAAGAATGGTACTATAAGACCGCAATCGAAGCTGGTACTGAAGATATTCATAAAAAGCAAAAATAAAAAGATTGCATTTCTGCAATCAGTCAATTGTTTGTTTTGCGTGTTCATCATAATCTAGAACATACAAATAGGAATACATAATGTTTAGATAGTATTCCATAGATGTACGTGAAAAGAATGCTGCAATTCTATGGCCTTTGTCTTCTTTAGCGGGTAATAGTAAAGCAATATCACATATTTTCGCTAAAGGGCTATCCCCATTTGCGGTAATACAAATCGTTGGTACTTTTTGTAGCTTGAGTTGCTTTGCATGGTCTATAGTGCTTTCGGTAGAGCCAGAATAAGATAGTAATAAAGCGCAGTCTTCTTGGTGAAGTGTTTTTGCTAAATGTCCTTGTTCTCCATATACAGGAGTAACGATGTAATTTGTCCCTGCACGTGTCATACTTGCTTGAAAGGATAGTCCCGCAAGATATGCATCACCTACACCAAATATGGCAACATTTTTAGCCTGTTTCATTAAGTAACAGGCTTTTTTCATGTCTGTTACAGAGAGCGTCTTTTGAGATTCTTGAATCGTTTGAATCGTTAGTTTTTTTAGCTGCTGAGAAATTTCAGGAACACTATCGTTTTTGGTGAATGGAAAGTTTGGATCAACATATTGATATTCTAGATTTGGTTGTAATAGTTCTTGTGAAAAACGAAATTTAAAGTCTTTAAAACCAGTTAAATTGAGTCTAGAGCATAAGCGCATAACTGCACTAGTTGATGTATATGTTTTAAGAGCTAGAGATTGAATACTCATTTGGAGAATATCGTCTTTATGTGAGAGAATATAATTTGCGATGACCTTTTCGTTTTCTGTAAAACCAACTTGTTCTTTTAATAATGTTTGTATTTTCATGTATATATTATAACAAATTTCGAAATAAAATACCGGAATAACTGGCGTTTATTGCTTGAAGTTTCGGAATAAATTACCTAAAAGACTGTAATCTCTTACATTTATTATTTTTGATGTTAGACTGTAATCAATCTAAGAGGTGAAAGAAAATGACAGAAAAAAAAAGGTATTAAAATTGTTACAATTGGTGGTGGTTCAAGTTATACACCAGAATTAATGCAAGGTTTTATCAAGCGCTATAATACGCTTCCAATCCGTGAAATTTGGCTAGTTGATATTGAGGATGGTAAAGAAAAGCTAGAAATCGTAGGCGCACTTGCCCAAAGAATGTGGGATGCTTCTCCATATGATGTGAAGGTACATTTGACATTGGATCGTAGAGAAGCTTTGAAAGATGCAGACTTCGTTACAACACAATTCCGTGTTGGTCTATTGAATGCACGTATCAAAGATGAAAGAATTCCTTTATCACATGGTATGCTAGGACAAGAAACAAATGGTGCAGGTGGCATGTTTAAGTTATTGAGAACTGCTCCGGTTATTAAAGGTATTGTTGAGGACATGAAAGAGTTGTGCCCAAATGCTTGGTTGATCAACTTTACAAATCCTTCTGGAATGATTACAGAAACAGTCATTCGTCAGTGTGGTTGGAAGAGATGTATTGGTTTGTGCAATGTTCCAGTGAATATCATGTTGCAAGAGCCTGCAATGCTTGGCCTAAAAGAAGGAGACCTCAATTTTGAATTTGCTGGATTGAATCATTTCCACTTCCATAGAGTATATAATGCACATACTGGTGAAAATGTTACACATCAAATTGCTTATAAGATGATGGAAGACGATAAGAGTAATATGCAAAATATTCAAAATGAAAAGTTCTTGTTAGATCATTTATTAGCAATGGATTGCTTGCCATGTGGATATCATCGTTACTATTATTTAACAGATGAAATGATGAAGAAAGAATTAGAAGATTTTGCAAAACATGAAACACGTGCGGAAAGTGTTAAGGAAGTTGAAAGACAATTATTCGAATTGTATAAAGATCCTGCATTGCACGAAATGCCAGAACTTTTAGGTAAGCGTGGTGGAAAATACTATAGTGATGCAGCATGTGAAACGATTAATGCCATCTATAATAATTCTGGTAAAGTCATGGTCGTATCTACAGAAAATAGAGGTGCATTACCTGATCTACCTGAAGATGCAATTGTAGAAGTTTCCGCTAGAATTACACGTCATGGTGCAGAACCTTTAGCATTTGGACATATGGAGCCAGCAGTTAGAGGTATGGTTCAGTTGATGAAGGCTATGGAAGAAACAATCATCGAAGCAGCATTGACAGGTAACTATAATAAAGCATTGGAAGCATTTGAAATCAATCCACTTGTAAAGCATGGAAAATGCGCACAAGAATTATTAGATGAAATGCTGGTAGCACATAAGAAGTATCTTCCTCAGTTTGCTGAAAAGATTGCAGAACTAGAAGCAAAGGGTGTTACTGTACAAGACGAGACAGCTAGAAAGCTTTGCGAACAGGGTTTGTAGAATATAGAGAATGTGGTGTAATGCCATATTCTTTTTTTTGTGCAATAATAGACCTATGCAAAAATCAAAAAAAATAACACGTATTGGAAAAGGAAGAAGTATTGTTGCATATCCAGATAGATATATCGTAGTAGATATCGAGACAACAGGATTAAGTACGAGGGAAAATTCTATTTTAGAAATCAGTGCATTACGGTATGTTGATCATACATTGGTAGACAAGTTTTCGACACTTGTGCATCCTTATGAACCAATTTCTGCTTTTATTACTGAATTAACTGGTATAACAAATGAAATGGTACAAGATGCACCAAATATTGCAGAGTGTATTGATGCATTCTATGCATTTGTACAAGATGATGTTCTTGTTGGCTACAATGTAAATTTTGATGTGAATTTTTTATATGACAATCTAAAAGTTTGTTCAAATAAAATTCTACATAATGATTATATTGATGTATTACGAATCGCAAAAAGAGTTCTTCCGTATTTACCGCATCATAAGCAAACCGATATTGCTTCGTATTATGGAATAGATATTCAAGGTGCACATAGAGCAGAAAAAGATTGTTTGATTTGTCATGCTTGTTTAGAGGCTTTGTTAAAAGATGTTCAGAAAAATGAATCTATTCAGTCGTTTTGCCAATCTTTCAAATAAAATAAAAAGTTGTGAAGGATAAATTGATACAATCCCACTGAAGTAGACACACGAAATAATTAAAGATATCCCATCGAT
>CALBJM010000004.1 GCA_937893225.1 uncultured Erysipelotrichaceae bacterium
CAAACCACATATAATTTGGATCTTAATTTTTTCTCACCTCATCCAATTTTGGAGCGCCGAATTCTGTTATGGCCTTTTTTTTACTTATTTCTGTATACAATTCTACCGTTTGTGAGATCGTATGGGGAAATTTCAACTTTTACTCTATCTCCAGGCAGAATTCTAATATGGTGGATTCTTAACTTACCTGCTAAAGTAGCACGAATATCCATACCATTTGTTAACTTAACTTTAAATGCGTTAGAAGCAATTTCTTCTACAACACCTTCCATCTGGATTGCATCTTCCTTACTCAAGACTGATTCCTCCTTTTTTTACTACGAGATAATACCATATTTATCACTATTTTGCACACTTTTCTCCAACGAATTTATACATCTTGCGGATGTCGTTCATGATACGATGTTTCACATCCACAATAATCTTGTCTGTATAAACAAAATGTATTACAAATTTCTTCGGATTTTTTAGCGCCATCAGCTTTTTTGAAATCAGAAACAAAATATTTTGTGTTGTGAAATTGTTTTCCGATATGCAATCCAATAGCATTGATTTTCTGGGAATCCTTTTGTCTAGAAAAAGTCATGACAGTAGTGAAATAATCATAACTATTTTCATCAGCATATTGAAAGGCATGCTGCATTCTTGCAGCATAGCAGCCAAAACAACTTTTCCATCCTTCAGGGTCATTTGGTCTATTTTTTAATATTGTTGCTGCATAAGTTTCGTAATCATATGGTTCCACAATGACAGGGATGGTATCGTGCCATCTTTCTTTTATGTATCTTTGTAGTTCCGCTAATCTGTGATCATGTTCTTGTTTTGGCCAAATATTTGAATTGTTATACATGATAGCAACATCAAAGCCATTTTGTTTTAGAAATTCTATAGGCCAACAAGCACATACCACACAACAAGCATGTAATAGTATCTTTGGTGCACGGTCGTGCTTGTTTTTAAAATCGTTGATTTCCACTAGACTTTCTTTATAATAATTCTTCTTAAAAGAAGACTTTCTAGAAAGTATATAAGCTACGTATTCTTCTTTTTCTTTTTCATTCATCTGTTAATAACATACAGTCACCAAAAGAGAAGAAACGATATTTTTCTTTGACTGCTTCCTTATAAGCCTGCATAACATTTTCGTATCCAGCAAGTGCGCAGATCATCATGATCAATGTACTCTTTGGAAGATGGAAATTCGTTAACATTCCATTAATCGTGTGGTATGTATAGCCTGGATAAATGAAGAGTTTTGTCTCCATAGAGCATTCTTCGAACTTACCATATTTATTCCAAACAGATTCAAGTGTACGAACGGAAGTTGTTCCAATCGCAAAAATTCTTCTGCCTTCTGCTTTTGCTTGATTTAATGTATCCGCAGCTTCTTTACTCATCATGCAAACTTCTGCGTGCATATCATGATCTTTAACGTGTTCTGTGTCCATAGGACGGAACGTACCTAAACCAACATGTAAAGTAACATCAACGACAGTTACGCCTTTTTTACGTAAAGCATCGAATATTTCTTTTGTAAAGTGAAGACCTGCAGTTGGTGCTGCGGCACTGCCTTCGATTTTTGAATAGACAGTTTGGTATCGTTCAGGGTCGTTTAATTTTTCATGAATATATGGTGGTAGTGGTACTTCGCCTAATTGATCAAGAATTTCATTAAAGATACCTTCGTAGATCATTTTGAATTTTCTTAGACCTTTATCACCAATTTCTACGCATTGTGCTTTGAGACGGCCATCATGGAAAGATACAACAGTGCCTAGTTTTACTACTTTTGCATTTCCAACGAGGCATTCCCAAATATTATTTTCCATTTGTCTTAATAAGAGTAATTCTACATGTGCACCAGTTTCTTCTTTAGTGCCAAAGAGTCTTGCAGGAATAACACGTGTGTTATTTCTGACGATGACGTCTCCTTCATGAAAATAGTCAACAATGTCATAAAAGTGCTTGTGTTCATAACTGCCATCTTTCATATGCAGCACCATCATACGGCTTGTTTTACGGTCTGTAAGTGGTGTTTGCGCAATGAGTTCTTCAGGTAGGTCATAATCAAAATCTGTTGTCTTAATATCGTTTAAATCCATTTTAAAAACCTCTTTCATCAAATTTCATAGAAGCCAGTTTTTCAGCTTTAAATTCGTTGAAACGGTCTTCTTTAATTGCAGTACGAGCATCTTCCATCAATTTAATCAAGAAACGAATGTTGTGAATAGAGAATAATCGTGTTCCAAATCCTTCATTGGCTCTACAGAGATGGTTTAAATATGCTCTTGTATAGTTTCTGCATGTGTAGCAGTCACATTGTGGGTCTAATGGCGTAAAGTCCTCTTTATATTGTGCCTTACGGATATTGATTCTTCCTTCAGATGTCATAAGTGTTCCGTGTCTTGCAATTCTTGTAGGTAATACGCAATCGCACATATCAA
>CALBJM010000005.1 GCA_937893225.1 uncultured Erysipelotrichaceae bacterium
CCGGAAAGCCATTCGCTATCCCCTATTTCTGGATAATGATTGTAATTCAAAACAGAATCAGCATCGATTTCTTCCGTTGTATCATCTATATTTTCACTTAAAATATATAAACCAACTTGTTTCGGTACATAATCCACAATGCGCTCTAACCATTTGCCACTACTCGTTAAACGCCAAGAAACTTTGATTTTCATTTGTCCTTCACTTAAATTTTGTGGAATATGTACAGGAAAATCTAACCAAGTATTCCCACTATCAAAACTCACAGCATCAATGCGTATATACTGCCCATATTCTTGACTAGTCCAATAATGGATTTTTCCATCTGTACCTTTCACATATGTATAAAGTGCATTAAAGACATCTCTATCATTAATATATTGTCCTTCAAAGAGATTTGTACTATCTGCATTCATCATCAAACCATCTTGTGAAATAACAACATTCTCATTATAGGCATCATCTTCTTCTCCACCAATATCTTGCCCATCTTCAAATTTTCCGATTCCACTACCATCAGGAAAAAACTGTGAAGGATTATTTTTGCTTGATGGAAGACGAATCGTAGAATTTGTTTTTTTATCTGTTTCACCTTGATCTATATCTGGTTTTGCGGTTGGCAAAGAACTTGGCTTGTTCTCAGGATTATTTGTGTCTGCGTCATGAGATGGTTTTTGTGCAGCATTTGTATCGTCATCTTCTGAAATGATCGTATCTACTTTTCCAGTATTTTTATCATCCGTAATATCATAAATGATAGAATCTCCATTTGATTGTGCTGTACTCGATTGTTGACCTGCAGATTCTTGATTAGTATGATTTAAAGACACCGTTTTTGGTGAAGATTGCGATTTATATAAATAGTCTGTTTGATTTTGCACATCAAAAGAATCTTGCGTTATTGATTGTTTGTCTTCTTCCCAAACTTTCGCATTCTTATTCGTTTCCGTTTTTGACTGTTCCTTTGATTCATCATCAAATAAAACTTGATTTTTTCTGAGTTGGCGCTCTGATTTAGGTTCATATTCATTGATTGTTTGTTTGTAATAAATATATCCTGTGCTCAAAACGACGGATAAACTAAGTACTAGGCTGATCTTTTTGACAATATTTCCTTTCATTTATCCCTCTCTTTCATCTAATTGTTTACATACTTCATTTTGCAAATACGCAAAATCAATTGGTTTAGAAAAATGTCCATTCATTCCACTCTTTATAGACAATCTAACATCTTCTGTAAATGCATCTGCACTCAAAGCAAAAATCAATATGTCTTTTGCATCTTCCCGCTCCAATTGTCGAATTTTTCTAGCAGCTGTTCTACCATCCATGTTTGGCATCTGTACATCCATCAATATACAATCATAATAATTCAACGGATGATTTTGAAACATATCTACTGCTTGTATGCCATCATTTGCAACTTCTACCATTGCACCTGCAGCCTGCAGCATTTCTTGTAAAACTATTACATTGATCTCATTATCTTCCGCAAGAAGCACTCTACGATTTTGAAATGTATGTTCTTTACTTGATGACTCTATCACTTGCTCTGTAGAAGCATTTTCAACCATTACATCTTGATCAACTGTAGGCAAAGAAACAAATACAGAAAAATCAGAGCCAACTCCTTTTGTGCTTTCAACAACGATTTCTCCACCCATCAATGAAATGATTTGATCAGAAATCGCCATTCCTAAACCCGTACCACCATATTTTTTACTTGTAGAAATACTTTCTTGTTCAAATGGTCTAAAAATTTTAGAAATGAATTCTGTAGACATTCCAATACCAGTATCATGGACTTTCAACATTAAATCTGATTGATGATTTGAAGACATCATTTGTTTGATTGTCACAACAACTTCTCCTTGTGATGTAAATTTTACCGCATTGGACAAAAAATTCATCAATACTTGTGTGATACGCAATTCATCACCTATGACAATATCTTCTGTAACATCTTCATAGTTCACTTCAAAATGAACATTTTTTTGTTGGAGCTGCGATTTAAACATGTCATACAATTTTTCACCCATTTTATGAATTGAAAAAGGCTTATTTTCAAGTTCGACCTTACCAGCTTCAATACGAGACATATCTAAGATATCGTTGATCAAATCTAACAAGTGATTGGACAATTCTGTACATTTTTCAAGATATGGATAAATCACATTATTTTTATCTAATTTTTGTTTTGATAAAGAAAGCATACCGATGATACCATTCATCGGTGTACGAATTTCATGAGACATTCGCGATAGAAAAGATGTTTTAGATTGACTTTCATCTTCACTTTTCTTCAGGAGTTCTTGATATTGTTGTATTTGTTTGTGTTCTTGTGTAATATCAGAAATTGTAAAAAAATCGTACGCATTATCATCTGTTCTCACAATATCAATATGAATAAATTTTCCATTTAACAATTCCATTTCATATTGCAAGGTTTTTTCACCATTCCATTTTTGATATACATTCCATGCATTTTTTACAATCTCTTTATCTTTTCCATGAGAAAAAAGCGTTGTAATATCTTTTTCAATGCTTTGAAAATCTACCATTAAAACATCTTCTAGATTCCCCATATAAAAAACAGGCAGCTTTCCACTCACTTTGATCAAAAGACAAGCTACTGAAGATTTTTGCATTGCTTCATCAAATTTCTTTTCATTTCCTACTAGGATCCGTTGACCACCCATCTTTTTATTTTTTGATAGATGCAAACATAAAATGATCCCCACTAAAATTTCTATACACCCAACGATGACAAACCAAAATTTGTCACCCAATACTTCTAATAGATTTGTAAACATGTTCTCTCCCACAGGCAAAAAATACATCCAATAACATCATCATTATACTAATTTCAGCAACAAATTGATATAACCAATATATAATTCACAATCTAAATTTCTCCATAAAAATAGAAAACAGGGGCTAACCCCTGTTGTAAAAATTATTTTGCTAATGTTGCTAATGCATCTATTTCTTGATTGATGATTTTTCCATAATAAGAAAGTTGTTTATTCTTTTCTCTCGTATAAATGGCTAATGCATCTGTAAAATCATCCGTATCGTCTTTATTTAATAAAGATGTAGTTGCAGCGTGTGTATCTGCAAAAACATACCCTTTGTTATTTCCCCACCAGCGATTTCCAACAACTTTTGCATCTGCATGTGCATCGATTCTTTGTGCAGCAGCACTAGAAAAAATATAGTAATTATACTCACA
>CALBJM010000006.1 GCA_937893225.1 uncultured Erysipelotrichaceae bacterium
ACGTGGCAACTTTGTTGTCTGGTGCTTTAATTCTTTCTTTACAAAGTGATAAATATCCCCAGAAATGGACTTGATCCTTTCTTTCTCTTCTTTGTGGTAGTATAAAATATCAAATGCTTCAAATAAAGGATATTTTTTACATGTACCAATGCTTGTTAAAGGAATGCAATGGAATAATGTATCGTTTGTTTCACTAATATACAAACTATCAGACTGTTCAATTTCAGACATGATATCTGCAAAGTATTCCCCATTTGATAAGCGATATTCCACTTCTCTAGAGAGAAATGGTGAAAATCCAGCAAATTGTTTTGTTAAACTCATACTTTCATCTACGATATGTGTAACAAATGGATCTTTTTTATCTTGTGGTTCAGTAGGGGTAAATCGAGCATTTGGCTGAATCACACGCTTTTGATTTTCAAAAGGCGGAATGCGTTTTAAAGCATCGATAATGACACCATCTTGATTTACTAAAATAATATTTGCATACTTTCCCATCAATTCTACATACATGTTTAGATATTCAAGATCTCCAAGCATGTTATGTCGACGAACATGAAAAGTACACCAACGGTCTAGACCAGCTTGTTCTATACTTTCAATAATGCTGCCTTCTAAATATTTTCTCAATAACATGACAAAGTTTCCAGGTTCTGCAGGTGTTGGATAAGAACGCTTTGTAAATAATAAACGATTATATTCAGAGTGTGTACTTACCAACAATTGCTGCTTTCCATAATTTCCATGTACTTGAAATAAAACTTCTGTTGAAGAAATTTGCCATATCTTTTGAATACGCAATGGAAGACTCTTTTGTAATTCAGGTACGATTTTATGTAATAAAATTCCATCTAATGCCATATAGGTCAACCTTTCCTAAAAGATTATAACATGATTGACGCAAGCAAAAGAAAAGAGTAATCTAATAGTCAAATATTGAAAGGGTATAACATGAGCAAGGAAGGTTTGTTAATTGTATTAAGTGGACCAAGTGGTGTTGGTAAAGGTACGATTTTAAAGAAATTCGTAAATGATCCTGAACTTAAATTAGCTTTCTCTGTTTCAATGACAACAAGAGAAAAAAGACCTGGTGAAGTTGAAGGGGTAAACTATTACTATGTTACAAAAGAACGTTTTGCACAAGCTAAGGAAAACGGTGAATTGTTGGA
>CALBJM010000007.1 GCA_937893225.1 uncultured Erysipelotrichaceae bacterium
AATATTATCATTTGGTATGGATTGGCATATTTGATCAAGAAATATACAGGTACAACACTTTCTTACTTGATTATTGGTGTATTGTCTATTCCAATCAATGCTTTGGTTAGTCCAATTGGCATGGTTATTATTGTTCTTCTTTCACAATTTTTCTGGTTCTTTGGTATTCATGGCACTTCTGTTATTTATTCTGTTATCATGATTCCTATGATTTCAGCATATACAACAAATGGTCAATTGGCAGCTGCAGGGCAGCCGCTTGTATTCTCATATATCTTCTTAATGGGATGTAACGGTATTATGGGTGGTGCTGGTAATACATTCCCACTTTGCGTCATGGGTTTGAAATCTAAGTCAAAGCAGATTCAATCTATTTCAAGAGCGTCTGTTATTCCTGGTTTCTTTGGTGTAAACGAACCGGTCATCTTTGGTTATCCAATCATGTACAATCCGTTGATGTTGATTCCATTCTTGCTTTGTCCAATTGTTGTAATGGGATTTATGGCTGTTGCATATCATTTTGGTTTGATGTCTTACCCGTCTGTACTTGTTATGACATGTTTGCCAATTATTTTACAGAGCTATATCACAACATTTGATTGGAGAAACGTAGTGTTTGCAATCTTGATGTTCCCAGTTTGTTGGTTAGTTTGGTATCCATTCTTTAAGATGTATGAAAAACAGTGCATTGAACAAGAAGAAGCTGAAGAAGCAGCTAAAGCTGCTGAAAGTGCAGCATAAGTGAAAATTCCCTTAGATGGGAATTTTTGGAGGATGAAAATGAATAAAATTACATTAGGTGTTTCGGTATACCCAGAACAAGAAACATTAGAAGAAATTGATGCATATTTAAAATTAGCATCATCATATGGCTTTAAAAAAGTGTTTACTTCTGTATTTTCTGTGCCAGGAGATAAAGATGAGGTAATCGCATACTTTAAGAATTTTACTGCAATTGCACATAAGTATGGTATGAAAGTTAGTGGCGATTGCAATACAGATCTATTTCAAAAACTTGGTGTGAGTGAGAAAAATTTGTCTGTTATTCAAGAAATGGGCATCGATATTGTTAGAATGGATGTTTGTTATATGGATGATAGAGATGTAACACTGATTAATAATACATATGGTATTGGTGTAGAAATGAGTGCTGGATTTATTCAACCAATCGATCAAGCCATTGCACATGGCGCAAATAAAGATAATTTAGGTGTTTGCCATAATTTTTATCCACAAAAATATACTGGTGCAGATATTGAAAGTACAAAAGAAATCAATGATCATTGGAAAGAAAAAGGTGTTCGCTCAACGATTTTTATTACTTCAAAGCTGCCAGAAGCACATGGTCCATGGCCTGTGCATGATGGTCTTGTAACAGTTGAAGAACATCGTTTTATGAGTGTTGCTGATCAAGTAAGACATTGTATTGCGATGGGAAATATCGATGAAATCTTGTTTGCAAATGCCTTTGCTTCGAAAGAAGAATTTGAAGAAGTTGATGCAGTGATGAAAGAAGTGTATGTAACAGTTCCGAGAAATGAGAAATATGGTTCTATGATTGCTGATTTTTTACCTCATGGAGATTTAAAACGATTGCCTTTGGGAATTGCTTTAGAAAAAGGTGTGACAGATAAGGAAAAAGATATTTTGTATTATCCTACGCATGCAGTAGCAGAATATATCCATTTTATGATTCGTTCTAGATGGACAAGAATCATCTATCATGGTGTGTCTATTCCATATAGAAAATGTGAACAAGAAATGTTCCATAAAGGTGATGTTTTGATTGTAAATGATAATTTAGAGTACTATCGTGGAGAAATTCAGATATGTATGAAAGATATGGAAAATGATGGTCAACGAAATTTACTTGGACATATATCTAAAGATGCTTTGTGTGTATTGAATGAAATGCAAAAGAATGACGTATTTTGTTTTATAAAGGGAGATAATGAATGACACATTTAGGAATTAGCGTATATCCAGATATTCGTCCATTAGAAGAAATTAAAGACTATTTTGCTTTGGCAAGTAAATATGGTGTAACACGTTGCTTTTCTTCTATGTTTTCTGTTGAAGGTAGTAAAGAAGAAGTTTTGGCGTATTTTAAAGAATTGATTCAAGCTGCGCATCAATATGGAATTCAAGTTTCTTTGGATGTGAATCCAATGTGTTTTGAAAAAATGGGTGCAACATGTGAAAATCTAAGTGTATTCAGAAGTATAGATGTAGATATCTTGAGAATGGATCTGAGCTTTGGATTAGAAAGAGATATTGCTTTGATCAATAATCCATATGATATAGGGATTGAACTTAATGCTGCAATCATTGATCCTAAACCATATGTAGATGCAGGTGTAGATCCTAAGAAACTCTGTTTATGTCATAATTTCTTTCCACAACAATATACAGGTATGCGTTTTGATTTGTTTAATACAGTGAATGCAAAAATCAAGGCTGTATCAAGAGATATTTCTATTGGTGCTTTTATTTCAAGCAATGCTAACAATACACACGGTGTGTGGGGTGCCGTAAAAGGCTTGCCTACAGTAGAAGCTTTGCGTCTATTGCCGATTGACTTACAGGCAAGATTATTATTGGCTAGCGGAGATGTAGATGATGTGCTGATTGGTAATGCATATGCAACAGAGGAAGAATTCAAAGCTTTGCGGGATGTTGTAAAGCAAAAGGATCTACAAAAAGAAGCAGAAAATAATGCATTCTTAAAAATGTTCTTAGAATATGACATTATAGATTCATCTACAACGACGATTGTGAAAATTCGCGTGGAGGAAGAAGAAGGTATAAGTGAGGAT
>CALBJM010000008.1 GCA_937893225.1 uncultured Erysipelotrichaceae bacterium
TAGTGCAAAAGAATTAATGGCAGCACATGCAATCATTATGAATGGCGGCAACTACATCACACCACATACGATCACAAAGATTGTTTACCGCAGTGGAAATCAAGATGACTTTGTTCCAGAATACACACCTACTAGGGTTTTATCTGAAGGTGCCGCTTATCTAACAAGTACTTTGATGGAATACTGTGTATCTTCTGGAATCTACAACTACATGCAGATTTTAAAGAGAAACTACACAACATATGCAAAGACAGGTACAACTGACTGGGGCACAGATGGTGTACAATATGGTATTCCTCAAGGTGCAATGAAAGATAAATGGATGGTTGCAGAAACTACAGAATATACAACTGCCGTATGGGTTGGTTGGGAAAAAGCAGTAGCAGGTGCAGGTACTTACTTTACGACCGCAAAAGCTGTTCTCAATGTTCCAGGTAAGATTTGTTCTGAAATGTTAGATGTTCTGCAAAGAGATTCTTCTCCTGAAGCTGTTCAGCAACCAGATGATGTTGTTTCTATTACGCATGTCAAAGGTGTCTTCCCTTATGTTGCTCCAAATGAAGACACACCTGAAGAATATATTTCTACAGGCTATGTAAAGAAAGAATTCTCTAAACTCGGTACATTCGATGTCACTGCAGATCCTCTACAAGAAATCTCATCCTTTGATGCAACAGTTGATCCAAATAGTTTAAATATTACGTTCAATTGGGCAGATTATCCTGATGCTAGTAAGCTAGAAGTAGCAGATACGAATAGTGAAGAATTCTCTTCCACTTGGTTAACAGGTAAAGTGGTTTATAAAGCAAGGATCGTTGAAAATGGCTCAACGATTGCGGAAATTACTTCAGATGGCCCTTCTTCTACACAAACTGTCAGTGGTTTGAAGTATGATACAAAATATCAAGTTTGCGGCTATTATGGCTATGAAAAATCGAGCACAACTTCTGGAGAAATATGTAAAGAGATAACAACTGGAAAAGATCCACAAGCTACTCAAGAACCTGAAGTAACTCCTACAGAAACCCCAAAACAAGATATTAATACACCACCTGAAAATAATAAAGATGATGATTCTGAATCTACAGAAGAAAAACAATAAGCATCATAAAATGGAAGTCTGTAAAGACTTCCATTTTATTTTGTTTTACAATATGTATGGAGGCAAATATGTTCATATATTATTTTTTATTATCATTGATTGGTGTAGGCATCCTATCTTCAGCTTATTTTATCTTCTGCCTATTATTAACAATACTAGCATATGTTTTATATGGTCTAGGCGCATATCGCATGTTTCAAAAAGCAGGAAAGCCCGGCTACTTAGCTTGGATTCCAATCGTAAATGAATATATAGCATATACGATAGCTTGGAATACTTCTTCCTTTGCAGTTACGTTCGTTGCTGAAATCATTTCTAGTTTTTCGAAGAATGGACATAAAACTTTCATGGCTAGACTTGCATCTATTGTTGTATTTGTTTGGAAGTTTTTATTTACACAAAAACTTGCTAAAGCATTTGGAAAAAGTGAATTATTTGGATTAGGCCTATT
>CALBJM010000009.1 GCA_937893225.1 uncultured Erysipelotrichaceae bacterium
AATGCTTTCTTCTGATGTTTCAGCTGCTTTTGATCCGTTATATCCAGAAGTTATGGAAACAAAGAATGCTGCCTTCTTTGGACATGGTATTTGTTTTAATAAGTATACTGGTTCAAGAGGCAAGGGTGGCAGTAATGATGCAAATGCTGAATATGTAGCTAAGATTCGTAAAGTTATGGACGATAATCATTGCTATTTTCAAACATGTGAACTTGGTAAAGTAGATGTTGGTGGAGGCGGAACAATTGCCTACATCATGGCAAATAAAAACATGGATGTTATAGATGCTGGTATTGCGGTACAGAACATGCACGCGCCATTTGAAGTTGTTTCTAAAGCAGATGTATATGAAGCATATAGAGCTTATATTGCATTCTTGAAAGATATGGATTAATCTTGGGAACACGCTATGTGTTCCTTTTTTCTGCTATAATGCTTTTATAGGAAAAGGAGTTAAAATGAAGAATCCAATTGTAAAAATCAATGATAAAGGTGCAGAATTTTTGAAAAATGGACAAATGTGGATGTATGCAAATAATTTATCTAGTGATATTTCATCATTGGATAATGGATGCATCGTGGATATAGAAACAGAAAAAGGAGAATATTTGGGGACGGGATATCTTAGTAAAGAATCACATATTACTGTTCGTATTTTTTCAAAGAAACATGAAACAATCGATTATTCTTTCTTTTTAAAAATGATGCAAGAAGCATGGAAATATCGAAAATCAGTCGAACCAGATAATTTGGACAATTGCAGAGTTATCTTTGGAGAAGCAGACGGTCTACCTGGCTTAACGGTTGACCGCTATAATCGTGTCCTTGTTTCACAAATTACATGTTTTGGGTTAGAAAAGAATAAAGATGTATTATATAAGGCATTGTTAGAAGCTTTGCGTGAAGAACATATTCAAGCAATTTATGAAAGAAATGATGTAAAATCGCGTGAAAAAGAAGGTCTTTCTTTATATAAGGGTTTTTATTATGGTATTGCAGATACAGTACAAGTCATTTCTGAAAATGGATTAAAACTCAATGTGGATATAGAAAATGGACAAAAGACAGGGTATTTCTTAGATCAAAAGTCAAATCGTGTATTGATTCGACATTTAGCAAGAGGCAAAAAAGTACTCGATTGTTTTACACATACAGGAGGCTTTGCTTTAAATGCTGCATTAGGAAAAGCAAAGCATGTAACTGCTGTTGATGTGTCTTTGACGGCACTTGATGAAGGAAAAGCAAATGCAAAACTCAATGCTTTAACAAATGTAGAATTCGTGCAAGCAGATGTATTTGATTATCTAGATACTCTCAAAAATAATCAATTTGACTTGATCATTCTTGATCCACCAGCTTTTACAAAATCTAGAAAAACCGTCATGAAGGCATACAATGGTTATAAAAGAATCAATAAACAGGCAATGCAAGTCTTACGTAATGGTGGATATTTAGCAACATGTTCATGTTCTAGATATATGGAGTGTTCTCTTCTTGAAAAAATGCTTAGAGAATCTGCAAGTGAAGTTGGTGTAACACTGAAACAAATATCTGTTACGCAACAAAATGCAGATCATCCGATTTTATGGAACATGGAAGAAAGTAATTACTTAAAATTCTATATTTTTCAGGTCGTAGAGGCAAAGTAGAAAGTGAAAGATGTAAATGCTTAGGAATATACTGAAGAGAATAGTTTCAGCATTGACTGTATGGTTCTCTTTGTTTATGTATTGCTAAAGCAAGGAAGAAACAACAAGCAATTACAATTGATGGAGAGAAATAATGACAGGATATATAAAAGAGATGAGAAAACTTGTTGGGCATAGAACAATCATTCAGTGTGCTGCAAGCATTATCTGTGTAGATGATGCAGGGAAAATATTACTTGGTAGAAGAAGTGATAATCATATGCTTGGCTATTCTGGTGGTTCAGTTGAAATAGATGAGCGTGCAGAAGAATGTGCCAAAAGAGAACTTTTAGAAGAAATGGGGATATTTGCAGAAGAATTAGAGTTTTTTTGCGTAAACTCTGGGCCTGAAACACACTACATTTATCCAAATGGAGATGAAGTATCGAATTTTGAAATTGTATATCTATGTAGAAAATG
>CALBJM010000010.1 GCA_937893225.1 uncultured Erysipelotrichaceae bacterium
GGGGATTATGTTAAGCACGCTGTATCTGGGTAAGTTGATGCGATGTTACGGATGCGTAGCATCTCACCAAGCCTGGCAATTTATTGCCGGGTAGTTGACTTTCACTATAAATTTCAGCAGCTGCTTCTGTAGTAATCTGACAACCATCATTCCCATACACTTTATACCCATTATATTTACTTGGATTATGAGAAGCAGTAATCATTACACCAGCATCTGCATGTAAATATCTTGTCGCAAAAGAAACTGTAGGAACAGGTAACAATCTAGGCCACATGTGTACTTGTATATGATTTGCTGAAAAAACTGTAGCAGCTACTTTAGCAAAAACATCAGACTTGATTCTAGAGTCATATCCAATTACAACAGAGGGTTTTTCAGCATGTGTATTTAAATAATTTGCTAATCCTTGTGTTGCTTTTGCTACAGTATAAATATTCATTCGATTGCTGCCTGCACCAATCGTTCCTCTTAATCCACCTGTACCAAATGAAAGATCTTTATAAAATGAATCAGAAATTTCTTTTTCATTCATTTGCTTTAATTCACTAACTAATTCTTCATCTTCTACATTTGTAAGCCATGCAGAATATTTTTCTTTACTTTCCATTTCCTTCTCCTTTTGCTAATGCAATAGCTCCATATAAGCCAGCATCATCACCTAATTGTGGCTTCATCAGTACTGGTTCTAAAATATATCCATTGATTTTAGCATGTACTTTTTCTTGAATCATTTCTAACAAGCCATCATGATGCATGACTCCACCACCTAGAATTATAATTTCTGGATTATAGAACATAGCAATATTTGTAATACCTTGCGCTAAGTATTCCGCTTCCATATACCAAGCATCTACATTTGTATTACATTCTGCTGGAATTTGCCATCTCTTTTCCATTGCTGGTCCACTAGCTAAACTTTCTAAACAATCTTTATGGTATGGACAAGTGCCTGCAAATCTATCATTGGATACTCTATGAATTAGAGAATGACCACCTTCTGCAACAATTAATTGATGATTGTTATATATCCCAAAACCAATGCCTGTACCTATCGTTCCATAAATGACTTTATCATGTCTTCTACCAGCGCCATATATAACTTCACCTAAGCATGCTCCATTGACATCTGTTTGAATATAGATTGGTACACTTAATGATGCAAATGCATTTCTAAGATTTACATTTGCCCAGTGTGGTTTTGGTGTTGTTGTAATAATACCAGATTCTAGATCGATTGGTCCAAATGCAGCAATACCTAAACTTTGAATATTTTGCTTTTGAAAATACGATACAAGTTTTGCAAATACGATGTCTGGAGTATCTGTGGGAATTTGTTGACGATCAAGTAATCCAGTTTCATCGCTAATTCCATATACGATTTTTGTGCCGCCAAATTCTATACCACCATATCTCATAGTTCTTTCCCATTTGTCGCAATGACATGTTTGAGCCATGCGTAGCTCTTCTTTGGTACGCGCTTCATGTCTTTTAGATCATGATTTGTGCGATTGACATAAACTACACCATATCTTTTACGCATGTCGCCTTGGGATGAGAGTATGTCTATGAGTCCCCATCCTAGATAGCCTAGTATTGGTACACCGTCTTCATGCATTGCATTGAGCATTTGTTGGATGTGTTGTTTGTGGTATTGGATTCTGTAGTCGTCTTGTATTTGGTGTATGCCGTCCCATTCTTCTTGTACGCCTATACCGTTTTCAATAGGGAATACTGGTAGGTTTGTGCGTTTATAGATCTTATTGAGTACGTCTCTGAATCCTAGTGGGTCAATTTGCCAGTTCCATTCTGTTTTGTCAATGTATGGGTTTTCTTGTCCTCCATACATCAAATAGTAGTTTGGACATGTGTTTGGTGGTACTTTGGAGGCATTGATCGTTGTGGAATTGTAGTAAGAGAATGCAATGTAGTCTTCTGTGTGCGAGGCTATTGTGTCTAGTTCTTGTTGTGTTGCTTGCATGTCTACTTTGTGATTATGGACGTATTGCATCATTTCTGTGGAGTAGTGTCCTTTCGAGAATGCGTCTAGTAGTGTTAGATTCATAAATTCATCGTGTTTTCTAGCATACAAGACATCCATTGGTTGACATGTTGCAGGATATACTTCACTATAGGCCAACATTCCGCCTATCTTAGCGTCACTGACTTTGTGTACATAATTACAAATTGCACAATGGGCGTACATCACATTGTGTGCTATTTGATACAATGTATCTACATTCTTTTCGCAATTCTCTGCTCCAGCTATCTTATACACATAGGGATTGTGATACAAATTCTGTTCATTAAATGTCACCCAATACTTCACTCTATCACTAAAACGATTCACGACTTCTTTACCAAAACGAATAAAGTCTTCTGTAACTTTCTTACTCAAAAAGCCATTATATGCATTGGCTAAATGCAATGGCATATCAAAGTGATACAAGCAAATCATAGGTGTAATATTTCTCTTTAATAAGCCATCAATCAAACGACTATAAAAAGCAAAACCTTCTTCATTAAATGCACCATCTCCATCTTTAACACACCTGCTCCAAGACACTTGAAAACGATACATATTCATACCAAGATCTTGCATCAAATCCAAATCTTCTTCAAAAGAATGATAATTATCATTTGCAAAATGCCAATCACTTCTATGTTCTGCAGGCTCTACGATATCATAGACAGACAAAGACTTTCCGCCTTCATTCCATCCACCTTCCGTCTGCATACTAGATGTACTATTTCCCCAATAAAATTGTTGTTTCATACTTGCTCCTCCAATGTATATGCTAATAACCTACAAGTTTAGCATCAATCGATACGTCGATATTGCAGTACCGAGAAATCTGTATTACTGCACAAAAAACGGTACACTAAAATAAATAATCACCACTTGCTGATATATCCTTTTGTAATTGCATCTTATTTTGAATACATATGTGAATATTGGAATATCTATGAAGAGAATTTCCATTTTTTTGAATGAAATTCCAACTATCAAAATAATCACCCTTCATCGAAAAGCTTGATTCACATAGAAAATTAATTGCATCTTCTTGTGCATTGTAATATTTATCTGCAAAAGCAAAAGCGTTGTTTTCTTTTTCAATAGCAGTTAAATTTCTTAAATCATATAACACATGATCAAGATTAACAGACATGTAATATATGGTATATGGATGATTTTTAATTGTCTGTTTTCCTAGCAATCTTTTAATATTACTAAATTTTTGTAAGTTCCGTTGCTTAATTTTTCCTGGCTCTGGAGTTTCTATCACTTCATCTGTATATTTCAAGTTTTCATCTGAAATTACAGAAGAATCAGGAATAAATGTACCATCAGTATCTACAAGATGAATAATTTCAGCAATATCTTTGTTTTTTAAATGATTTACACTAATGCAGTTCTGCACAGCAGCATTCACGGCATTTACTATCTGAGAAGGATTTGTCCATTCGTGCGTAGTTATATCTCCATGAAAAACCTTTACTATGAGATTATCTGGCTCGCATATTTTTCGAAATATCCGTTCTAATGCATTTTTATCAGTTTTCCCTTCCACAATCAGAATAACGACTTTCTTTGGCATTTTCTTCATAAGCGGACAGCCTTTCTAAAAGCATAGTCAATATCTGAATTATACGTAGAATCATACAATTTCTCATCTTGGCCATCTAATTGGATTTCTCGATAATATGTATTGCGTAAATTATTTGTTTTCTTGAGATGTTTCATTCGTATATATCGATTCTGTGGATTAGTTGTAGTGAATAAAATATCCTTGGGATTCAATAGTTCTAGTGGTCTTAAATTATGGGATGTAAATATGAGCTGCCCTTTTGCACCTTCACTCATTACTTGAAGAATTTCTCCAAGAAGGTATTCATATATACCTGAATCAATTTCATCTATTGCTACAACGATTTCAGGCTTATTAAAACAAGCAATTAAAAGGTTCAAAACAGAAATGATTTTTTTTATTCCTTCAGATTCATATTCCAATGGAATTGATTTTTTATTCTTCACACTAGTAAGAATAACATTAATAACTTTATTACCACTTTGATCTAAATTTTCATTCAGTCTTTCAATTTTTATTGTTAATCCAGGAACAAGATTCGGTAAAACAATATTTAATGATTTTACTGCTTGCTCAGCCACTTCCACAAATTCAGCTGGTACATATGCAGCCTTATCAAAAGGAAGTAGAACTTTTCCATAGTTTTTAGATTCAGGTCTTGAAATATAAAAGTTGAATGGCATGCCTCCATGTAAATTAATAATACCGGATTCTTCATTTTTGATAATAAATAGATTTTCATTTGAAAATTGAATCAACAATTGAAGAATGATTGTTTCTCTAGATTTTTGATTCATAATGAATCCTAAAAGATCATTTGAAAATAGAAAAGACCTTCCTGTTTCTTTTGCTTTTCTTTTCGCATAAAGAATATCGACTATATTCGATTCACATTGGAATGTTTTCAAGATTTGATGAATTATAGTTGTTTCATTTGTATGATTATTGTTTGAAAAAATAGTTATTCTATTCTTTTTAGCAGTTGTATTGAGAATACAATATTTAAGTTTTTCATTTTCTACTGATGAAATATATCTAGGTGATAACGGAACGGAAGTATCATTATCTTCATTTGTTGAAAGTTGTTTATAAAGATCAAAGGAATATACAATTTGATACATATCCTTGCCATCTTCTGCGTAGAACTTAAATTCAAATGATGCATGATCAGAATTTACATGAATCATTTTCGTATAGCTTTCCGGAATAATTTTACCTGTCAAACAATATTTTAATAATTGCATAACTTCTATTAATGCAGTTTTTCCTGATCCGTTTTGACCATAAATTCCAAGAATAGAAC
>CALBJM010000011.1 GCA_937893225.1 uncultured Erysipelotrichaceae bacterium
TAAAAAATAGTTCATACATGTGAATTGTTATGTGGCAATGTACAACATGGAGCAATCGTTGCATTGTTGAAAGAAGCAGAAGTGAATGTTGTTATTGCAGGTGGGATGGGGTTACCAATGCACAATACGCTTGTGGAATCTGGTATCCGAGTATATGGTGGTGTTAGTGGAGATGTTGAAGAAGTCGTTGAGGATTTTTTGAATGATTGTTTGGATTATGATCCAAATGCGGCAAATAATCATGGTGGTTGTCATCATCAATTTCTTTCTTAAACGTTGTATTGAAAAATATTTCGTGATAAACTAAGGGCATTGTGATGAAGTAAGAATAGTAGACTAGTTATCTGGCTTAGAGAAGCGGAATCGTGGTGAAATCCGTTGCAGGGAAATAGTTGAACTCACCTTATGAGCAATCGTATATCTGCGTTAAAGACTGAAATGAAGTGCATATGAAAATTCATATGAACTAAGGTGGTACCGCGTTATTCTAGACGTCCTTAGATATTGGACGTCTTTTTTGTATTTTTGGAGGAAAATATGTACGATCACAAGAAAGTAGAAGCAAAATGGCAAAAAAAGTGGGAAGAAAACAAGACATATAAAACAGATGCCTATGATTTTTCTAAACCAAAGTATTATGTCATGGACATGTTCCCATATCCAAGTGGACAGGGATTACATGTTGGTCATCCTGAAAGCTACACAGCTACGGATATTATGGCTAGAATGAAGAGAATGCAAGGTTATAATGTCATGCATCCAATGGGATTTGATGCTTTTGGATTGCCTGCAGAACAATTTGCATTAAAAACAGGACATCATCCAGCAGAATTTACATATAAAAATATTGATCACTTTAGAGAACAATTGAAATCTCTTGGCTTTTCTTATGACTGGGATAGAGAAATTCGCACTTGTGATCCTGAATATTATAAATGGACACAATGGATCTTTATCCAGCTTTATAATAAAGGCTTAGCGTATGTTGCGGAAATGCCAGTCAATTGGTGTCCAGCAGAAAAAGCTGTATTGGCGAATGAAGAAGTTACAGATGGAAAGAGTGAACATGGTAATCCAGTCATTCGTCGTAATATGAGACAGTGGGTATTGAAGATCACAGCCTATGCAGAAAGCTTATTGAAAGAGCTAGATGAAGTAGATTGGCCAGAATCTACTAAGGAAATGCAGAGAAACTGGATTGGTAAGTCTACGGGTGCAGAAGTTATCTTTAAGATCGACAATACAGATAAAGAATTCACAGTTTATACAACACGTTGCGATACATTGTTTGGAGCAACATATTGCGTTATGTCTCCAGAACACCCATACGTCAACGAAATTACATCTGATGCACAAAAAGAAGCTGTTGAAGCATATCAAAGAACTTGTGCAACAAAGTCAGATCTAGAAAGAACTGATTTGAACAAAGATAAGACTGGTGTATTTACTGGTGCATATGCAATTAATCCAGTCAATGGCAAGAAGATTCCAATTTGGATCTCTGACTATGTATTAGCAAGCTATGGCACAGGTGCAATTATGGCAGTTCCTGCACATGATACACGTGACTACGCATTTGCTAAAAAATTTGGTTTGGATATTATTCCTGTATTAGAAGGTGGAGACATCGAAAAAGAAGCATGGACAGAAGATGGCGTACATATCAATTCTGAATGGTTGAATGGTCTAGGCAAGCAAGAGGCTATCTCTAAGATGATTGCATGGCTAGAAGAACATCATTGTGGAAATGCAAAGGTACAATACAAGCTGAGAGACTGGTTATTCTCTAGACAAAGATATTGGGGTGAACCAATTCCTATCGTTCATTTGGAAGATGGTACGATGCGTACTGTATCCATGGATGATTTGCCATTAGAATTACCTGAAGTAACAAATTATCAGCCAAGTGAAGATGGTGAATCACCTCTAGCACATGCTACGGATTGGTTGAATGTAGAAATCGATGGTGTGAAGGGAACAAGAGAAACCAATACAATGCCGCAATGGGCTGGTTCATGTTGGTATTATTTGCGTTATCTTGATCCACATAATCATGAACAATTAGCTGATCCAAAGCTCATTGAACATTGGATGCCAGTAGATTTGTATATTGGTGGTGCAGAACATGCAGTATTGCATCTTTTGTATTCTAGATTCTGGTACAAAGTATTAAGAGATTGCGGAATCGTATTCAACGATGAACCATTCCATAAGCTATTCCATCAAGGTATGATCCTTGGTGAAAATGGAGTAAAGATGTCTAAGTCTTTAGGAAATGTCGTTAATCCAGATGAACTTGTAGAAAGTCACGGTGCTGATGCGCTTAGACTTTATGAAATGTTTATGGGTCCACTAGAAAGTTCTAAACCTTGGAGCGCTAAAGGTATGGATGGTGCTAGAAAGTGGTTGGAAAGAGTATATCGTTTGGCAACAAGTGATCTTGTTGTGAATGAGGCAACAGAAGATCTAGACTTTTCTTACAACACAACGATCAAGAAAGTTACAGAAGATTATGAAACATTGAACTTCAATACAGGTATTTCTCAAATGATGATCTTTGTGAATGATGTATATAAAGCTGGACACATTAACAAAGATATGATGCTTGGATTCTTAAAATTATTGTATCCTGTTGCACCGCACATTTGTGAAGAACTGAATGAAATGTTAACTGGTGAAGACGATATGTCGTATGATGCATGGCCTGTATGTGATGAAAGCAAGCTTGTAGTAAATAAAGTTACAATTGCGGTACAAGTCAATGGTAAAGTTT
>CALBJM010000012.1 GCA_937893225.1 uncultured Erysipelotrichaceae bacterium
GATTTAACACTTACAAAGTTACAATTGTTTACACAAAATTATTGACACAATCCTTGTATTTCTATTCCTAATATCTTCATTCCATAACTTTGTAGTAATAAAAATTTCATTTCTAGGTATACCACTATCTTTAATTGCTTCACCTACAGCTTTTTCATTATGATAAGCAGCTGCAGTATCAATATGTCGATAACCATTTTTCAAGGCAGTTAATACTGCATTTTTAGTATCTTCTTGACTCTTCCATACACCTAAAGCTACAACTGGCATACTTAGTCCATCATTCAATTTTACTCTAGTTTTTTTATTCATGGCTCTCCATCCAATTTTCACTAATACCTTATGTCTTCTCTAGTAATTACATGCTTTCTAAAAGATTCTTCAATGATATGTACTGATTATTGAATAATTTTTGCGTTTTGATTCGATAACATATTTCCCTCTACCTTTCTGACATTTTTAGTTTATGAAAGATAATCACTACTTACAATATTTCTTCAAACAGTTAAAATCTTGTTTCAGAAATTAAAAATAAAAGAATACATTTTTGTAAATGATATTTACATTTTCTTTACGAATAGCTCCAAAATACACAAACAAGAAAATAGGAAAATGATTTAGTTATTATCCTCAAAAATTAAAGAAGTTTCCACTATTGCGTCATACACAACACTTTAAAATCAAAATACACAACTGTTTCGTCAAATTTTATTATCCAACCACAAAAAAAGAGCCTGTAATTCAGACTCAATTTTCGAATTTTTATAGATTTAACTATGTCGCAAAATATTTTTCATAGAACAATTCGTTTATCACATATATCATGTTATAACTAGTAAAGGCAAGTAGACTTATATAAAAGTGCTAGACTACCTTTTTTATTCACAAATTTCATAAGGAAGCACCACCTATCTATAAGCAGTGGCTAGTTGACTATCCAATAATGCAATCATGCAAAACTGTAAATATTCTGACTACAGCTAAGTCATATATCTGCGGTTTCATTCTTATTGTGTTCAGCGATTTGCTTCTATTTTTCAGATTCTATCTTGATGATCTACACTAATTGTTTCTCTTGTTTCCTGTGCAACTACACTGATTACTTGTTCCTTCTTTTCAAAATGATTTGTAAGAGGAATTTTGTTGTTTCTATATTTTCACCAAATACTCTACGAATAAAATCATGCACCTGATTATTACTTACTTTGAATATGTTCTATGATATATGTTCTTTCTTTGCCTTGAATACCTGCTGCATTTAAAGCATCTTCTACTGAAATATGCATATTTTCCATCAATTTTTTTATGATTGCAATTTGTTCGTCAGTTACACACTCTTTCGCGTATTCCTTTGCATATTCTTTCGCATATCTTTCTACTACACCACTCATATTCTCTTTTCCTTCTTTTTCTTTGTATTGTTGTACGCCTTTTGACAATGGTTCATAGTGCATCTTTGTATAGTCTG
>CALBJM010000013.1 GCA_937893225.1 uncultured Erysipelotrichaceae bacterium
AGAAAAGAACACTTTTCTACCTTTTGGTTTACTTAATTCTTGATGGACATTTGTCTCTATCTGAATTAACTAAAATTATCTTAATATCCATATTTGTAAGCCCTTTTATGCAATAATTATCTCGCTAGAAATTTAAACTGTCAATGATGCATTATTGAATATCCACTTCATCCCAAAACAATAAAGACTAAGCATCCTGTGCGTGTCAATAAATATGATTTGATAATACATTTGATTATCTTTCACACCATCTGTCCACCTATATTTCTTTAGTTTCTTATCTGTGTCTTGTAACTCTCTCATCCAATTTTGAATACAAAAAAAGCAGAACGAATTCTGCTTAATATACGATTTTATCAATGATGATTTCTGCTCTACCTAGATTGATACGATCTCCTTCAGAAACTTTACTTCTCCCTAAAGGTGGAAGCTTTGTACCATTGATAAATGTTCCATTATGTTCAGAAACATCTTCAATGTATACATATCCATTATCCAATGAAAATCTTGCATGTTTTCTTGATACTGCAGGTTCTGCAATTGGCAATTCACAAGAATTACTATCACGTCCTATCAAAGCTGGAAAAGCATTTAATGCAACTCTTTGTGCTTGACCATTGATAATTACAGTCACAGCCATTCCTCTAGGATTGGCTGGCTTTACATCCATTGCTGATTCCAACATACTTTCAAAAGATTGTTTTGGTTCACTCAATGGCTTTTCTACTGGATCTAATGTAATAGGTCCACTTGTTTCTTCAATTTGTTCTGGAATACTTCTCTTTGGTTTTGGTGAATTTGGTTCAATTTCTCTTCCATCTTCATCTACATAGTATGTATTCTTTTTTACCGCAAGGACAATGACCGCAATACCTAATACTGCTACCATGCCAAGCAGAGCAAAAATGATAAGCTTATCAATTTCAGGATCGTTAAACATAAAAAGTCCCCCTTAACACTAAATATCATACAACGAAAACTACGATAATTCTACTTTCTTAGCTTCTTGAGCTATTGTTAACTGCCTCATAGATTTTATTTTTATTGATGCCTGTTTTCATCGAAACATCCTTTATAGCATCACGTGTACTCATACCAGCTTCAATTGAATCATGTACCATTTGTATGATTTGATTCATATCAATATCTTTTGAAGGTTCATCATG
>CALBJM010000014.1 GCA_937893225.1 uncultured Erysipelotrichaceae bacterium
TAAAAATATTTTTAAGCTTACCACAAAAGGTGTAAATGAATTAAATATTGTTAAAAATATTGATGAATATACAGGGTATAAAGAAGTGGTTCTTTCTGATGAGGAAATGAGTTATTTTTATTTACATACTAACGAGAATATATATAATTCTCTTCTTAATGAATATCTTATTATTCGAAAATCTGATGGTGAAGTTGTTGATTATAGAAAATGGAATGGTGAAGAATATCATCCATTATCATATAAACAAATATCCAGTCGTTTTATGGGCAAAATCAAACCAAGAAATCCACAACAAGTATTAGCGTTTGATATGTTACAAGATAAAGATGAGACTATAAAAATTATATCTGGAAAATTTGGATCTGGAAAAGATTATTTAATGATTGCTAACGCACTTAAACTTATTGATGAAGGAAAATATGATAGACTTATTTATGTTCGTAATGCAATAGGTGTAAAAGATGTTAGTGAAATAGGTTTTATTCCTGGTTCAAAATTAGAAAAATTAATGCCATTTGCAATGCCTTTAGCAGATCATTTGGGTGGACAAACTGGTTTAGAAATGCAAATGATGGCTGGTACAATAGAAATTGAGCATCTAGGTTATATACGTGGTAGAGATATTAAAAATACTATTATTTATGTAAGTGAAGCGGAAAATCTTACAAAAGAACATGTACAGTTATTGATTGGACGTATAGGTGAGGGTTCGGCTTTATGGATGAATGGTGATTTTAAACAGACTGATTCGGCTTTATTTAGAAGTAATAATGGTTTACTTTCTACTGTTCAAAAACTTGCAGGGCATGAAAAGTTTGGATATGTTCAGCTTCAGAAAACAGAACGAAGTGAAACTGCTGCAATGGCAGATTTATTAGATTAATCTCATTATAGAGAAATATTATGAAATTACGGAGGCTTAATGCCTATGAAAGATTTTAAAACAAATATAACATTATGTCAGGGTGAACAATATGAAATTGATGACCTTGAAAATAGAAGACTTTTTATTAATGATGTTATTGATTCATCTGTTATTGATACTATTGTGTATCATATTTTACGTTATAATCGTGAAGATAAAGATATCCCAGTTGAAAGTAGAAAACCAATCTTACTTTATGTGAACACAAATGGCGGATCTGTCCCAGATGGATATGCTTTAATTGATGCAGTAATGACAAGTAAAACACCTGTATATACAATAAATCAAGGATATTGTTATTCTATGGGATTTTTGATTTTTATTTCAGGTCAAAAACGTTTTGCTATGCCAAATTCAACCTTTCTAATGCACGATGGTTCAAGTTTTGCATGGGATTCTACTGCAAAAATGAAAGACCGTGTTGATTTTGAAGCAGGACAGGTTGAAGTACATACAAAGAATTATATTATTGGACAGACAAAAATTGATGAAAAACTTTATGATGAGAAATATCGTGTTGAATGGTATTTCTATCCAGAAGAAGCTAAATCAGTTGGTGTTTGTGATTATATTGTAGGGAAAGATTG
>CALBJM010000015.1 GCA_937893225.1 uncultured Erysipelotrichaceae bacterium
TGAATTCTTATTTAAGATCATGAATCAATTACGTGACCAAGGTGTAGCTATGATCTACATTTCTCATAAGATGGATGAAATCAAGAGAATTGCAGATGATGTACAAATCATGCGTGATGGTCAATATATTGGTACATGGCCAGCAAAGGATCTATCTATTGATGAAATCATTACAAAGATGGTTGGACGTGAAATGACCCAAATCTATCCAGAACACAAACACAAAATTGGAGAAGTGATTTTGGAATGTGATGATGTTTGTTCTATTCATTCTAGAAGTTTCCAACATGTTTCATTCAATGTACGTAAAGGTGAAATCGTAGGATTTGGAGGACTTGTTGGTGCACAAAGAACGGAATTAATGGAAGGTATCTTTGGAATACGTAATCTTTCTAGTGGAGTGATCAAAGTGAATGGTCAACAAGTGAAAATCAAGAAACCAAGCGATGCTATGAAAGCTGGTCTAGGAATGATTACAGAAGATAGACGTGGCACTGGTATTGTTGGATGTCTTTCCATCAAAGATAACGTTGGTATCACGATTTACAATAAACATTTAAAGGCAGGATTTATACTTAATCACCCTGAAATCAATAAGATTGTTGATGATTCTATTCAGCAATTAAGTATCAAGACGCCAAGCATGCAAACACAAATTGGTTCTCTATCTGGTGGTAACCAGCAGAAGGTCATCGTAGCTAGATGGTTAGCAAATGATCCTGATATTCTCATTATGGATGAACCAACAAGAGGTATCGATATTGGTGCTAAACATGAAATTTATGAAATCATGGAAAATCTTGCAAAACAAGGTAAATCAATCATTATGATTTCTTCAGAAATGCCTGAATTAATTGGTATGTCTGATCGTATCTATGTTATGAGTGAAGGTAAGCTCACTGGAGAAATAACAGATCGTAATGAAATGACGCAAGAAAAGATCATGAGTTACGCTGCTCAGTATTAAGGGGAAAGGAATATGAAAAAGGATTTTAATTTAAAGGACTTTTTGATCAACAATGGTGTTATTGTTGTTATGATCATTCTTGTCCTATACACAGGTTTTACAAGTAATAACTTCTTTACAATCAAAAACTTCCTCAATATCGCTTCCAATATGTCATATAGACTTGTCATTGCGTTGGGTATTGCAGGATGTGTTATCACTGGTGGATGTGATCTGTCCGGTGGTCGTATGATTGGTTTTGCGGCATGTATTTCTGGTACATTATTACAAAACATTGATTATTCTCAGAAATTTTTCCCAGGAATGGCTCCATTGAATCCATTCATCGTTATGATTATCGTCATGGTGATTTGCGGAATCTTCGGTGCAATTACAGGTTGCTTTGTAGCATATCTCCATGTTCCACCATTTATTGCTACGTTGGGTATGATGGATATTATTTATGGTCTTGGTTTGATCTATACTGGTGCAACGCCACTCGGTGGATTCACAAGAGATTATACAATGTTCTCGACCGGGAAATTCTTAGGTATTTCTTACTTGATTTGGATTGCATTGATTGTCATGGCTATCACTTGGTTTATCTTCAACATGACACGTCATGGAAAGTATATGTATGCAATTGGTGGTAATGCTCAAGCAGCTGAAGTTGCTGGTGTTCCAGTAAACAAAACACTTGTTATTATTTATGCAAAAGCATCTGCATACTTTGCATTAGCAGGTTTCATGCTTGGTGCTAAAGCTGGTGGTTCTTCTGTTCAGACTGGCTTATCCTATGAAATGGAAGGCATTGCCGCATGTGCACTTGGCGGTGTATCTGTAACTGGTGGTCGTGGTAAAGTTTCTTCAGCATTGATTGGTGTAGCTGTACTTGAACTTTTGAAGGCAGCATTACAGTACTTAGGAGTTGACCAGAACGCACAGTATATCGCAATTGGTATCGTTATCTTGATTGCTATTACATTAGATATTCGTAAATACGTTCAGAAAAAATAAATTGGTAGCGAAGAACTATCTAGCAAAGCGTTCAAGTAGAACGCTTTGTTTTTTTATAACATTAGTGTAATAATTATAGATTGAAAGAGGTTACAATATGAGTTTTACAGAATTTATCAATGAATCTTGGGTTACTTTGCTTTTAACGTTTTTGCCTTTGTATTATGCATTTGTTTTATTAAAGCAAGAACGTATTGAAATGATTCGCCCAAAAGGTAGTAAAGCATTAGCAAAAAAACTGAGAAAACCATATGCTCATGATGCAGGCATGATCATGTTATTTACTGGTATTTCAATGGGATGTATTACAATTATTCGATTATTAAATCATGTGGCTAGTTTGATTGGCACAGTGATCGTATTTACAGGTTTTGTTGTAGCTTGGAAGAGGACATATGATAGATATGAAAGAAAAGTATAAAGTTATTCTTGTAGATGATGAAGAAGATGTTGCGGAAAGAATCTCTCATATTATTAATTGGAGTGAGATAGGATTTGAGAATCCTGTTGTATGTAATAATGCATTGGATGCATTGGATGTATGTGAAACACTGAAGCCTGAAGTTGTGTTAACCGATATAACGATGCCATATATGAACGGTTTGGAACTATCTAGAAAATTAAAAGATGAGTACCCGAATATACGTATTATTATTTTTTCTGGATATGATGAGTTTGAATATGCACAAGAAGCTGTACATATCCAAGCTGAAGAATATATTTTAAAACCAATTGATTCAGAAAAACTAAAGCAGGTTTTTTTACGTGTAAAACAGGGCTTGGATAAAGAATATGACGATAGACAAAATATCAACAAACTAGAGTTATATTACAAAGATTCTTTACCTATGCTGCAAGAATCATTTTATTTCTCACTGATGGAAGGAAAGATTCCTGCAGATAAATTAGATCATTTCATGAGTATTTATTCCATTGATTTAAATAGTCCATACTATTGTGCTGTGATCATACATGTTTCTACACACACATTAAAAGAAAACTTTAACCCTTTATATCTTTCTGTTTCTGTAAGAAAACTTGCAGAAGAGAAACTATGTCCAAAATGGAAAGGAAAGCTATTTACGTATCAAGGAAATACAGTCATGATTGCTTCATTAGATGCAGATGAAAATGAAATTAGAAAATTAACAAATGCGTGTGATAAGTTTGCTAGACTTGTTAAAAGTGTAGCAAATGCTACAGTAACACTAGGAATAGGACGTGTTTGTGCAGCTTT
>CALBJM010000016.1 GCA_937893225.1 uncultured Erysipelotrichaceae bacterium
CCTTTCTTAATTTTATGTATTATACCATATGCACTTCTATCCCGACACAGTCCATACAACGTTTTATTTCTTATGAATGCGATGAAATTGCGGTTGAATAACGATTTCACTTGTTACAAAATTTTTATGAAAAATCATATCACAAACAACTTCCGCTACATCTTCTTTCAACAAACAACACCCATCATTTCTATCTGCCTCAAAATTTGCATTTCGATACAAATTAGTATCTGTCATATCAGGAATCACGCACATTACACGCATACCATGTTTTCTTTCTTCCGCAAATAAGGACTTTGAAAAAGCAATCAAACCTGCTTTACTAGCCCCATAACACGCTCCATGTGCAGCTTCATGCATGCCAGAAACACTTGCTATATTGATAATATCTCCTCTATTTTCACGCAATACTTTTAAATACCTTCTACTCAGTTCCATTGGCACTTCCAAATTCAAACGGACCATTTCTTGTATATTTTCACGTTTTATATTTTCATGCAGTCCATAATAAGCACACCCTGCATTATTGATAAGCACTTTCAAATTTTTCACAGGTATTGTATTTAAGATTTTGTCTGTTTTATTTTGATCAAGTAAGTCTAAAACAATTGGATGAAACAAAGTACTCTCATTCACATTTTCAAAACTTCTTCCAATCCCATATACTTCATATCCATGAGAAATAAGAATATCCGCGATTGCTTTTCCAATTCCCGAACTCGCTCCTGTAACGATTGCTTTATTCACTCTCTTCCTCCCATTGATAAATTCTATCTTCATCCACTTCTTTTTTTAGATATTCTAAAACCAGTTTTTCTGCGCGAGTTTGTAATGGTTGCGGTAAATGATAAAAACCCTTATCACAAACATATGGATATTGTAATACTGCACTATGTGGATATTGCTTGCGCATGCTAGATAAGTAATTTTTGGATATACGAAAAGAACCAATACTGAAATCTCTAATCGCATGAAAATCAATTTTCTCTCGCACCATATTTAGCATTTCAAGATATGCTTTTTCCCATCCTGGAAATACAAGAATTGGATCAAAACAAATACGACAAGGATAGCCTATTTCTAATGCATCTTGTATCATTTTGATTCTTTGCTTTAAGTCTGGTGTTCCATGTTCGTAGTGTTGTGCAACATATTCTGGAGATAGTGTAAAAGCTAAAATAACGCTTTCATTGACTTTGATTTTTTTCCAATCTAATGCATATGTACCTTTTGTACGTATTTCTATGGATAGATTATCGTGTTTTTCACAAAAAGCACTCCACTTTTCTGCATTATGCATAACACTCTCTAGTGCCAACATATCCGTATCATAAGAAACACACAAATACACAGGATGCCTACTTAACTTTTCTTCTACCGCTTCAAAAAAATCATCTAAATTCACAAATACAACTAAATTTCCAGAAGGATACATTCCCTTCAAAAAACAATATTCACAATCATATACACAATTCATCATGCTGGAACTATAGTAAAAATACCGGTTATCAAAAGATTGGCAAACAGGAGAAGCAGGATATAAAAAAGCATCTTTCTTTTTTGCCAATATTAAATTTTGATGTACTTTCTGTAAAGCATGTGACTGCTTTTTTCTATTAAATACATCTCTATAATCTTGTATGATGATTACTTCAGAATGCGGAAAATGGGCAAGAATTTCTTGCGTCATTTTTTCATATAGCACATCTTTTTCAACATAAATATGTGAAAACTTAGTATTCACAACACTTGTATCTAAATGCATCAAAAACTCTCTTTCCATCTGCCTTATCTTTTATATCTTCTCGCATCAACGTTTCTATTACACTTTGATAATCAATGCCTGCATTTACGCAATACCTGACGATTTGGCGTATCTGCAAAGCCATTGATGTACTTGCATGTATTTTCTTTTCAAACAATGAAACATCTGGAAACACAACTTCTTTTTCCATTGCAGAAAGAATAAGCAAAAGCAATTTTTCTATTTTTTCGAATGCTTTTTCTGATAGTTTCGTAAGTTCACTTGCATTTATTAGATTTGCATCATTATCACTTGCAAACTTTATAAAAAGCATCTTATCTGGGCCAACAAATGCGTTGGCAGCTTGATAAACTGCACTTGATTCCATGTCATATAAAACATAGTGGTGATCTTCAGAATATAATTTCTTTAGATACATATCTAAAGAAAAAGCTGGTTCTATCGTACGTTTCATGTTTTTGGAATGCATTAAAATTTGACTGCCTGTAAAAATTCCACATTCTTTTATTCCCACATTCCAAAACATATCTGGGTAATATGCTATGCCTGTATCTATGTCACATATAGATGATGCTATATATACATCTTCATGTGAATCATTTAAATACGCTGCTGAGCCATAAGAAATAACAAATGAATCAGAAGCAGACAAAAGTGTTCCTGTAACAGCTGCGCTAGAATCAACTTTTCCACAACCTGTTAAAGTTAATCGTATTGTTTGTTCTGTATTCACAAAATGATCCCATCTATCATTTGTAGTTTCTTTTTTCAAAGAAAAATGTTGAATCAAAGGTTTTGCTT
>CALBJM010000017.1 GCA_937893225.1 uncultured Erysipelotrichaceae bacterium
AGAAATACGAAAACGAACTTGTTCTGTTTCTTGCAACATTCTTCCTAATAAATCCGCTAAAGTAATTCCATATTCTTTTCCATACCTACCTGTGTGAATACCTGTTAATACGATTTCTTTATATTTCTTTGCTAATTTTTTACACTCTTGTACCGCTAGATCTGGATCCATGCTTCTTTCTTTTCCACGAGCGTATGGAATAACACAATAGGAACAAAATTGATTGCATCCGTCCTGTATCTTTAAATCACATCTTGCTTTAGAATCCAACACAGAAGATTGTAAAGAATCAAATTTTACATCTTTTAATGATGAAATATCTCTAATTTTTTCATGTTTCTCTATATATGTTTGCAGATATTGTGGTACATTTTTTTTATTTGCTGTACCAACTAGAATATCAGCTTCATCCAACATCCCATCATTCACCTGTACATAACAACCAACCAATACAGTAATTGCATTTTCTTTCATTCGCTTAGCGCGGTGTAAGATCTTTCGACTTTTCGCCGCTGCAGTATTCGTAACCGCACAAGTAAATACGATCGTTGCGTCAGGGTCTTCTTCCATTTCTACTCTTTGCCAACCATTTTCAATAAGTTCTTCACTGACTGCCTCTGCTTCGTATGCATTTACTTTACATCCAAGATTGATAATCGCAAATTTCATCATTTTTCCTCATACATTTCGCTCAAAATACTACATGCGTACATTGCTGCAGTTTCTGCACGTAAGATCCTACTTCCAAGTGTTATAGATGAAAATCCCATTTGATGCATTTCTTCTACTTCATTGATTGAAAAACCACCTTCACACCCAATAACTACTGTAATACTTTTTTTATTTTTTGCACATTCCGAAAGAAAGTTAGCCTTCCCATATGCATTTTCATAACAAGCATAATTTCCCTCTGACATGTACTTTGTTAGATCTTTAAAAGAAACAATATCTGTAATTTCTGGAATCAAATTTCTTTTACATTGTTCACTTGCTTCTTGTAAGATAGATTGCCATCTTTGCTTTTGTTTATCGGCTTTTTCTTTTTTCGCATGCACAACACATCTACTACTCTCAAATGGAACAATACGATCCACACCTAGTTCTGTAGCTTTTTGCAGCACAAGTTCAAACTTTTCTCTACGAATCAAGGCAATCGCAAGTGTAATATTACAAGCACTTTCTCGTATCGTAGGGTCTTGTTCATAAACATGTGCAACAAATGCATTTCCTTTTTGCATTGCTTCTGCGTAATATGCCTTTCCTTGATATACTAGGCGTACTTTTTCGTGGTCTAATCGTACGACCGTTTTAGCATGATGTGCTTGATCTGGTGTAAAAATATAGTCTTGGCCTACTTCTAGCGGCGTATTTGTAAAATATTGTTGCATGGCTCAAAAAGGAAAACGATTAATCGTTTTCCTCATCCTCCTTTTTGTTACGAATTTCTACTTTCACTTCTAATACTTTTCTTTGATCTGCTTTAGTAACTGTTACATGCAGATTTTTATAGTCAAATTTTTCATTTACTTTTGGAATATGATGCAATTCAGCGATAGCCCAACCAGAAACAGTAATAAAATCAAATTCTTCATCTTCTTCATCAACATCGAATCGATCAATCAAATCATCGATTTCTGCGTCACCCTTGACCATCCATGTATTGTCATTGATCTTAGTATAATAATCTTCCACAATATCATGTTCATCCCAAATCTCACCTACAAGTTCTTCAATGATATCTTCTAATGTGATGATGCCTTCTGT
>CALBJM010000018.1 GCA_937893225.1 uncultured Erysipelotrichaceae bacterium
AAATGAAGGTATATAAGAATACTCTCGCTTCTATTGCTGCTGATAATGCAGGTTATGGTGAATTGAAGGATTCTTTGACAGGACCTAATGCTATCGCATTTGGACAGGACGAAACTGCAGCTGCTCGTGTAATGGCTAAGTTTGCTAAGACACACGAAGCACTTGTACTTAAGGCAGGTATCGTTGAAGGTAAGGTTGTTGATACACAGACAATCCATGAACTTTCTGCACTGCCAAACAGAGAAGGCATGCTCAGCATGTTGTTATCTGTATTGAATGCTCCTGTAACATCATTTGCTCGTGCAGTAAATGCTGTTGCTGAAGCAAGACCAGCTGACGGAGCTGCTGCTCCAGTAGCTGAAGAAGCATCAAATGAAGAAGCTGCTAATACAGAAGCAGCTGCCTAAGGAGGAAAATTAAAATGGCAAAGTTAACACAGGATGAAATTCTTGCATATTTAGATGAAGCAACAATTCTTGAACTCAACGAACTCGTAAAAGCAATTGAAGATAAGTATGGCGTTTCTGCAGCTGCTCCTGTAGCTGTAGCAGCAGCTTCTGACGCAGCTGCTGATGCTGAACCAGCTTCTGTAACAGTTACATTGAAGGATGTAGGTGCTACTAAGGTTGCTGTTATCAAGGCTGTTAGAGAAATCACAGGTCTTGGACTTGTTGATGCTAAGAAGCTCGTTGATGGCGTTCCAGCTGAAATCAAGAAGGATATTGCTCCTGAAGAAGCTGAAGAAATCAAGAAGAAGCTCGAAGCAGCTGGTGCAGCTGTTGAAGTTAAGTAATTAACTTATTTGTTTAAAATTCAAAAAAATTGAAAGGCCGAATAATTGTTCGGCTTTTCGCCCACTAGAAAGGATTCAGTTATACGGCACACTATTATACCGACAACCGAGATCTAGAAAAAAACCGGAAGGATCATTCTTTCCGGTTTTCGGGCGTCTTGTTTACTTTCACAACAGACAATGGTGTTTTTTCTAAAACTGGAATTGATTATGGATCACAAGTTTTATTGAAAACGGTTTGCCAAGAAGATTTACAAGGGGCTGTTTTAGACATGGGTTGTGGATATGGAACAATTGGTGTGGTCCTAAAGAAATTGAATCCTTCCTGTTCTGTTGTCTCTGTTGACGTAAATCCTAGAGCTGTTGAATTGACAGAAATCAACAGCCAACAGAATGGTTTACAACTAACTGCTTTTGTGTCTGATGGATTTGCATCCGTGCAAGGGAAATTTGATTTTGTGATAACGAATCCACCGATACGTGCTGGAAAAAAAGTCATCTATAAAATGTTTGAAGATGCGTATGCACATTTGAATGAAGGTGGACAAATCTTTGCGGTCATTAGAAAGAAGCAAGGGGCGGAAAGTGCATTCAAAAAATTTGAAGAGATATTCTCGAACTGTGAAGTCCTGTCCCGTGATAAAGGATATTGGGTTCTGAGAAGCAAAAAATTGACGGGTTGATGGACATATGCTAATATTGTAAATTGTAAAAAAGTCGAATATTTGGGTAGGGGATTTATACCCTTTTTCGGCGTTTAGCGGTGCGACGAAAGGATGGTTATATGGAAAAAAGACAAACATACCATAACGTGCATTACGGAAATAAGGCTGTACGTAGAGATTATTCTAAGATTTCCTCAGGATTGCCAATGCCAGATTTGGTTGGCATTCAGACAGATTCTTATGAATGGTTTTTGAAAGACGGCATCAGGGAAGTATTTAATGATATTTATCCTATTTCAAACTATAGTAAAGATATCCGCTTAAAATTCCTTGATTATGAATTTGGCGAACCAAAATATACAATTAACGAATGCAAGTACAGAGAAACGAATTACTGTGCTCCTTTAAGAGCGAAAATGGAACTTGAAGTTGAGGATGCAGAAACGCATGAAGTTATTACGAAGTGGGAAGAAGTATTCCTTGGCGATTTTCCTTTGATGACACCTACAGGTACTTTTATTATCAATGGTGCTGAGAGAGTAATCGTATCTCAGATTGTTCGATCTCCAGGTGCTTATTTTGATATTGTTTCCGATGAAAGAAGTGGTAGAGATACTTATACATGTGAACTCATCCCTTCTAGAGGAACATGGCTAGAATTTATGTCAGATGACAAGAAGGCGGCTTTGGGTAGAATTTTGAATGTGTCAATTGATAGACGTAGAAAAATTCTTTCCACAATTCTTTTTAAAGCTATCGGCATGTCATTAAATGAAGAACGTGGTGAAGATGCATATGATACTACAAAAATGGAAAAATTCCTTTCTGCATTAGGAATGGATGTATATTCTGATGTAGTTGTTCCAGAAGAAGAACGTAAGTTCCAAAATGATTATATGCTTCTATATACTTCTGTATTTGGAAATTACGAAGAAGTTAAGAATACATTAAATGCTGATAAGACTGATACAACAAATGATGCTTTATTGACGGTATATGAAAACCAAAGAGCAGATGAAATTGCCACAGTTGAAGGTGCATTGAATTTAATGGATGCAAAATTCTTCGATTATAGAAGATATGATCTTACAAAGGCTGGACGATATAAGACACGTAATAAATTGAGCATCATTGATCGTATGTTGAATCATACAGTAGCTGAAGATTTAATTGGTTCTGATGGCAAAGTTCTTATTGAAAAAGGAACATTATTCACAAAAGAACTTAGAAATACATTGAGAGAAGAAATCAATAATGGTATTTCTATGAAGGCTTTACCTTTTGTTCATAAATTTTCTCATCCAACGGTAGCCGAAGTTTCGACGAAAGGTTACTTAGCTCTTGTAGGTAGAGTTCTTGCGGATGATCTTGATGGAGAATCGGATAATACTGAACTTGAAGAAGGTACAGTTATTACGCTAGCAGAAGCAGAAGCAATTGCTAAGGAATTTGATACAATCAAAATTTATACAGGAATTATTGCACAAGAAGTTAAGGTCACAAATGCCAATGTTTCTGCGGTATTAGACCTTGGTTCTAGACTATATACAATTGGTAGAGTAACTGAAAATGATGCTGATCTTTGCGATGAAGATGGAGAATATCTTGTTCCTAGATACTTGCCGGACTATGCTTTAGAAAAGATCAAGAATACAACTAAGGAAACAATTGTAGCTGAAGCAACAAAGAGTCAAAATGTTTCTATTTGGCTTGTTGGTGCGGCGGTACAAGAAGTAAATGTATGCGATGAAGAAGGCCATGAAGTTCGTTTGATTGGTATTGATCCATTGAATGATAAGCACACAATTACAATTAGTGATATGTATGCTTTATATAATTATGAATTGACAATGTTTGATGGTGTTGGTTCACAAGATGATATTGATATGTTGGCTAACAGACGTATCCGTACTGTTGGTGAATTGATTCAAAACCAGTTCCGTATTGGTTTAAGTCGTATGGAAAGAGTTGTTAAGGAAAGAATGTCTATTGCTGAAGTAGCTAACTTAACACCAAAGATGTTAACGAATACACGTCCATTAACAGCAGCTATCAAAGAATTCTTCTCTTCATCTCAGTTGTCACAGTTCATGGATCAAGAAAATCCTCTTGCAGAATTGTCAAATAAGAGACGTATTTCTGCATTAGGTCCAGGCGGCTTGACAAGAGAAAGAGCTTCTTTTGAAGTGCGTGATATTCATAATTCTCACTATGGAAGAATTTGCCCTATCGAAACACCTGAAGGTCCAAACATTGGTTTGATCAACAACTTAACTACATATGCAAGAATCAATGAATATGGATTCATTGAAACACCATATAGAAAAGTTGAAAAAGATGGTACATTGACAGATGATATCGTTTATATGGATGCAAATGAAGAATATGATCATGTCATTGCACAGGTAAATGAAATCAAGGATGGAAAACTTGTTGGTGATCAAGTCGTTGCTCGTATTGCAGGTGAAACTGTAATGGTTGACAAAGAAGATGTTGACTTTGCTGATGTATCACCTAGACAGACAGTATCTGTAGCTACTGCTTGCGTTCCTTTCCTTGAAAACGATGACGGACACCGTGCGTTGATGGGTGCTAACATGCAGAGACAGGCAGTTCCTCTTCTTAATCCACATTCTCCATATGTTGGAACTGGTATGGAACATGCTGTGGCTCGTTACTCTGGTGCGGCTGTAGTTTGCACTGGTGAAGGTGTAGTAACATATGTTGATGCAGATAAGATCGTTGTTCAAGAAGACAATGGTTCCGAAAAAATTTATGATTTGATCAACTTTGCTAGATCTAACGCATCTACATCTATTGTTCAGAAGCCTATTGTTTGGGATGGTGAAAGAGTTAAGCCGGGAGATATTCTCGCAGATGGTCCAGCTATGCAGAATGGTGAACTTGCACTTGGACAGAACGTTACGGTAGCATTTATGACATGGCATGGTTATAACTATGAAGATGCTATCATTATGTCTGAAAGAATGCAGTCTGAAGATTTCTATACTTCCGTACATATTGAAGAATACGATATTGAATGTCGTGAAACAAAACTAGGTCCTGAAGAAATTACACGTGATATTCCAAATGTTAGTGAAAGTGCATGTAAGAATTTGGATGCTAGAGGTATCGTAAGAATTGGTGCTGAAGTTAGAGAAGGAGATATTCTTGTTGGTAAGGTTACTCCAAAGGGACAATCTGAAATCTCTCCAGAAGAAAAATTGTTGCTTGCTATCTTTGGTGAAAAGAGTAGAGAAGTTAGAGATAATTCGTTGAAAGTTCCACACGGTGGTGCTGGTATTGTACACAGTGTTCGTGTTTTCAATCGTAAAGATGATCATGAGCTTGCACCTGGTGTAAATGAAATGGTTAGAGTTTACATCGTACAGAAGAGAAAAATTTCTGAAGGTGACAAGATGGCTGGTCGTCATGGTAACAAGGGTGTTATTTCTAGAATTAATCCTGTTGAAGATATGCCATATATGGAAGATGGTACACCTATTGACATTATGTTGAATCCATTTGGTGTTCCTTCACGTATGAACATTGGACAGGTACTTGAATTACATTTAGGTATGGCAGCTAAGAGTCTTGGGGTGAAGTTTGCAACACCAGTATTTGATGGTGTATCAAATGAAGACCTTAAGGATATTATGGCAGAAGCAAACGTTTCTCCTGATGGAAAATATGTACTTCATGATGGACAGACAGGGGAAGCGTATGATGAAAGAATTTCTGTTGGTGTGATGTATATGATTAAGTTGGCACACATGGTTGACGATAAGCTCCATGCACGTGCAACTGGTCCATATTCCTTGGTTACACAGCAACCATTAGGTGGTAAGGCACAGAATGGTGGTCAGAGATTTGGTGAAATGGAAGTATGGGCTCTTGAAGGTTATGGTGCAGCACATACTCTACAGGAAATCTTGACTTATAAGTCTGATGATATTATTGGACGTACTAAGAGTTATGAAGCAATTGTTAAGGGTAGAGATTTACCAGAACCTGGTATTCCGGAATCCTTCCGTGTAATGGTTCATGAACTTCAAGCACTTGCTCTCGATGTTCGTATGATGGATGACGATGGCAATGAAATGGATTTGAAGCAGATGGAACAGGAAGAACTTAAGGAAGAAACGAAACTTGATCTCAATCGTCAACAATATGTAAATGATGCTGAAGAAAGTGGTTTATTAACAATCAAGGAAGGTCTAGAAGAAGATGTTCCTGAAGCAGCAGTCGTTGGAATCGACGATGATGCGAATTCTGATACAGAAGAATAAGGAGGGTGAAGTCAGATGAATATCAACAATTTTACAGCGATTAAAATCGGACTTGCATCACCTGAAAAGATCCATGAGTGGTCATATGGCGAAGTAAAAAAACCTGAAACTATCAACTATCGTTCTCAGAAGCCTGAGAAAGATGGGTTATTCTGTGAGCGTATTTTCGGTCCTCAGAAGGACTGGGAGTGCGCATGCGGAAAGTATAAGAAAATTCGATATCAGGGTGTTGTATGTGACAGATGCGGTGTAGAAATCACTAAGAGTAGCGTACGTAGAGAACGTATGGGTCATATTGATCTTGCTGCTCCTGTTGCGCACATTTGGTATTTGAGAGGAATCCCAAGTAGAATGAGCTTACTTTTGAACGTAGCTCCTAAGCAATTAGAAGAAGTCGTTTATTTCGTGAGCTGGATCGTTACAGATCCAGGAGATACTGATCTCAAATATAAAGATATCCTTTCCGAAAAACAGTTAAGAGAAGCTACTGTGAAATTTGGACCTGGTTCTTTCTCTGCACAAACTGGCGCAGAGGCAATCAAGGTTTTGCTTGAACAGTGTGACGTTCAGGGCGAATACGATGCTATTCAAAAAGAGCTTGAAAAAGCTGCAGGTGAAAAGCGCAAAAAATTAATTAAAAGACTTGAAACAGTTGAGGCTTTCCTCAAATCTGATAACAAGCCAGAGTGGATGATTCTAACAGCTTTACCAGTTATTCCACCTGATTTAAGACCTATGCTTCAGTTGGATGGTGGTAGATTTGCCACATCTGATTTGAATGACTTATATAGAAGAGTTATTACTAGAAACAATCGTTTGAAGAAATTGCTCGAACTAGGTACCCCTGCAATTATCGTACAAAACGAAAAGAGAATGCTTCAAGAAGCAGTTGATGCTTTGATTGATAATGGACGTCGCTCTAAGCCAACAACAGGTGCAGGTGGTCGTGCATTGAAATCCTTGTCACATTCCTTAAAGGGTAAGCAAGGTCGTTTTAGACAGAACTTGTTAGGTAAGCGTGTTGACTTCTCTGGTCGTTCAGTTATTGCAATTGGACCAAATTTGAAGATGAGTGAATGTGGTCTACCTAAAGAAATGGCTATTCAGTTATATAAGCCTTTCGTTATTAATGAATTGGTTAATCAGCATATTGCAACAAACTCAAAGACA
>CALBJM010000019.1 GCA_937893225.1 uncultured Erysipelotrichaceae bacterium
GATCACGTAGTTGAAAAATCATGCTATCTATTGTTAAAGTTTCCCTGGTATTAGTACTCTCCGTTTTTTCTATGCTCTCTTTAGTACTAGAAGCCATTGCTTGATAGGAAAGATATGCATCATACAATATATAGCAACCACTCCCTAACACTAAAACAGAAGCGACAATACCAGTATATTTCACAATATTACGATGCTTTTTCAACAAATTCAAAACTTCTTCTGTAAATAGGCCTAATAATAAGAACACACAAATAAAACCACACGCATATGCCCCAATATAAAGCCAACCAATCCACTTTTCGCTAGCTGTAGAAGCCATGACGATTGCTTGTGCCAACAGAGGCCCTGTACAAGGACTCCATGCAAAAGAAAAGAAAAAACCAAGTATCCAAGCCTTCAACCATGTCATTTTTCCACTGACATCCACTTGCTTTTGATGCACACTTTGTAAAAAAGGAATGCGGATCACATGCAAATTCACAAGACCAAGAAATAACAATATGATTCCGCCAACACACTCTATCACTACTTTATGATCAATAAAGAAGTCATGAAAAGCACCTGTACCAATACCAGCTATTACGTACACAAATAAAATTCCCAAAATGAAAAAAAGTGTAAAAAACAATGTTTTCCACCTAGAATATTTCACTTTCCCATCTATGCCAATACTTTTGGCATCTTTTGTTAAATACCCAAGATATAAAGGAATCAAAGGCAAAACACACGGCGAAAAGAATGAAAGCAGTCCCTCCAAAAAGAGACTGCCACAAGCCAATGCTGTATGCATTATGCAATAACTCCTGTGAAATAGAATAGCAGCACGATAATACCTAATATAATTCTATACACACCAAATATTTTAAAATCATGTCTACGAATATATTGCATCAAATACCGGATTGCAAACACTGACACAATAAATGACACAATACAGCCAACTAGCAAAACAGTCACACTTGCTGCAGTAATGGCAATATCTGCTTTGATAATTTTTAACAATGAGGCACCAAACATAACAGGAATTGCCATAAAGAACGAAAATTCCGTTGCAGTACTTCTATTAAAACCAAGCACGGTAGCACCAAGGATCGTTGAACCAGATCTCGACGTACCAGGAATCAGTGCTAGCATTTGGAAAGCCCCAACGCCTAGCGCTTTTTTCGGTGTAATATCTTTTACTGTTTCTACAGTATAGCGATGTTCTTTGCTCTCTAACCAAATAAACAATACGCCATAAATAATCAATGTTGCAGCAATGACCCAAGAAGCACTCAATACAGAATCTACCAAATCATCCAACAAGATTCCCGCAATTCCTGCTGGTACACAAGCAATCAAAATCATGACCCATAAGCGATAAATACTCTTTTTCTTAGCTTCTTTTAGTCTTGGATTAAATGGATTCAACTTTTTAAAGTACAATAGCAACACTGCTAAAATACTCCCAAACTGAATTACAACTTTATACATATTCCAAAAGTTTTCATTACTTGCTGCATCTGCATACACATGCATTGGCAAAAACGAACGCATTAAAATCAAATGCCCTGTAGAACTAATAGGAAGCCATTCTGTAATTCCCTGAACAACACCATATAAAACGGATTTCAATATATTTAACACTAAATCCATACACACCCTCCTATAACAGCAGTATTATAGCATGCCTACGAAACTATATTTCTTAAAATAAAAGAAGCTCTAACAGTTTTACACAACTGTTACAACCCCTTTACCGATCTGCTCGTCTAAGCAATGTTCGAATTTCATCCACTTTTTGGCTATATGCTTGAAAGTCTTTCATGCGCCATGTCCAATTATGACAAGAAACTGTTCCTGGACAATTGATTCTTCCGTCTTTTCCTAAATGCAGCCAATCACTCATCGGAACAATTGCACGATCTGCTTTACTGAAAGCGACATACGCCAAAATATCATGCATAAAGCTATGTGAATGAAACCCCATTTTTTCCAAGCACTTACGCATTCTTCTTCTCTCATGGTTATTAAAAGAAGCATACCAAGTTCGTATCGTCGCATTATCATGTGTTCCTGTATAACAAATGACATGTTCTTTTTTCTCTGCCATTCCTTCACTATTCCAATTAAACTGAACAATATCCATCCCACGAAAGTCATAATGGTCCCGCAAAGTCAAAACTTCTGGGCGCAATAGGCCAAGATCCTCTGCAACGATTTCTAATTCTGGATTTTTTGCTAAAAGATGGTCAAAGAAATCATATCCTGGTGCTTCTTGCCAACTGCCTTCCATTGCTGTCGGACAACTTGCCGGAATTTTCCAATACGTGTCAAATGCGCGGAAATGATCAACACGCACGATATCAAACAAACGCTGTGTATAAGATAATCGTTCTATCCAAAATGTATAGCCATCCTGTTTCATATATTCCCAATCATAGATTGGATTGCCCCATCTTTGCCCTGTAGCTGAAAAGTAATCTGGCGGTACACCAGCAATAAATGATGGTTTGCCATCTTTATCTAACAAAAAGTTTTTCTTATTGCTCCAAACATCTGCAGAATCTAAGCCAACATAAAATGGAATATCTCCCATAATTTCTATACCACGGTCATTAGCATATTGCTTGATTTCTTTCCACTCAATATATGCTTCATA
>CALBJM010000020.1 GCA_937893225.1 uncultured Erysipelotrichaceae bacterium
CATGTTGACAGGTATGGTCGTAGACACACAAAGATGGCGTGTGAGAACCGGTGCTAGAACATATGAAGCTGCAGCTGTATTAAAAGATATTGGTGCAGATGTATCTAGAAGTAATAATTGGTTGAAAGATACATTTGATGAATTTACAATCAAAACGGAAGTTGCAACAAGTGCAGAACGTTATGCAAATGGCGTTGTTATTGCGAGTGTGGATAAACGTCAATTAACTCGTTCTTTGATGAGCCAAGTTGCAGATTCCTTATTAGATCTGCAAGGTGTTAGAGCAGCGTTTGTTATCTGTAATAGTGGAGATAATGAGACTTGTATTAGTGCAAGAAGTGATGGCACGATCAATGTGCAAATGATCATGGAAAGCATGGGCGGTGGTGGTCATATGACTGCTGCAGCAATACAAAAGAATAGAACGACAGTTTCCGCTATGAAAGAGGATCTCGAACATGCGATAGATGAATATTTTAAGGAGGAAGAAGACAATGAAAGTAATTCTTAAACAAGATGTAAAAAAAGTAGGAAAAAAGGGCGATATTGTCAATGTTGCCGATGGATATGGTAGAAACTTTTTAGTGGCTAGAGGATTAGCTGTCGTAGAAAGTAAGAAGAGCCTTGAAATTTTGGATGAACAAAAAGCAGAAGAAGCTGCAGAAGAAGCAAAAAGAGTAGAAGAAGCAAAAGAAGTTGCAGCAAGAATGGAAAAGATGATGCTGACTTTTACTGTAAAAGCTGGTGAGTCTGGTAGAGTATTTGGCTCTGTTTCTACAAAGCAGATTACAGAGGCTTTGAATAAACAAGGCATTCATATTGATAAAAGAAAGATTTTAGATACGAATCCAATTCAAACATTAGGTATTACAAATGTCAGAATTGAATTGCATAAGAGTGTCATTGGAACGATTCGTGTAAAGTTGATCGGGAGTGAAAAATAATGCCTAGGCAGCTACCTTCTGCTCCTGAAGCAGAAGCTTCTTTGCTTGGGACAATGCTTGTCTATCCAAGTAGTACGCGTATTGCGATGGAAGAGGGATTGAGCGAAGAAGATTTCTTCGTGGAAGCTAATCGAAAGATCTTTGCGGTAGCAAGTGAGTTGTACAATAGTGGTGAGCAAATCGATATTACAACCGTTTTTACAAGATTAAATGACAAGAAGTTGTTGAATGAGACAGGTGGTATTGAGTATTTGACAAAGCTTTCTGATGCGGCTGTAACATCTTATAATACAAAAAGTTATGTAGAGTTGATTCGTGATAAAGCCATTGCACGAAAAATGATTGAAGCTGCAGAAAAGATTTCAGAAGAAGGTTTTGAAAATTCAAGTGATATCGATGAATATTTGGATGAATCGGAGCGTTTGATCTTAGATATTTCTAGAAATCGTAAAACGGCAGAATTTCGTTCTCCAACAGATGTCATGAATGCGGTCATGCAGCAAGTGCAGATGATGAGCGAAAATCGTTCGGATATCACGGGATATAAAACAGGTTTTGTAGAATTGGATCATACGCTTCATGGCTTTCAAAAGGGTGATCTTGTGATTTTGGCAGCTCGTCCTGCAATGGGGAAAACTGCTGTTGCATTAAATTTAGCGATGAATGTAGCCAATTATAATCCAAGTGGTGCAGTAGCAATCTTTTCATTAGAAATGCCTGCAGAACAGCTTGGTATGCGTTTGTTGAGTGCGCGCTCGCATGTTGCGGGTGATAAGATCAAGACAGGTAGATTAGGCAACGAAGATTGGAATGCGGTCAATGAAGCAGCTGCAGATCTAAGTAAATTGCCTGTGTATATTGATGATACTTCTACGATCAAAATACCAGAAATCTTTTCAAAGTGCAGAAGGTTGCAAGCAGAACATGGCTTGAATCTTGTATTGATCGACTATATTCAGTTGATTACAGGTTCTTCTAAGCGTTCTAGTGAGAGTCGTCAACAAGAGGTTTCTGATATTTCTCGTAGTTTAAAGGGTTTGGCACGTGAGTTGAAGGTTCCTGTAATTGCATTATCTCAGTTGTCTCGTACAGTAGAACAGCGTGAAAATAAGAGACCAATGCTTTCTGACTTGCGTGAATCTGGTGCCATTGAACAGGATGCCGATATCGTTATGATGTTGTATCGTGATGCGTACTATAATGAAGAGTCTAAAGAAAAAGCCAATGAGACAGGTAGTGAAAGATTAGAAATCAATATTGCGAAACATAGAAATGGTGCTACGAAAACGGTCAATGTTGCTTTTGAAGGTGCTACAAATGCATTGTACAATATTCAAAATGATCAAGATTTTGGTGATCCACAATAATGGGAGGAAGCGATGAAGAAAATAGGAACATTTGTTTTGTGTTTTATCGCAAGTGTCATTATTGTCATGGGATTGCCAATCCTTTTTCATAGTTTTACATTTGTTTCTGTAGCAAGTGATTCTACGAATCAAGTTGGCATGTTTTCTCAGTATGTTGAAAGTGTGAATGCAAAGCCAATGATGCTACACAAGTTGTATTATAAAAATCAACTTGTTGGAATTTTACGTGATAAAAAATCTCTGCAAGATCATTTAAAGAAAGTATATGAAGAAAAATATGCCAAAGATTTTCCAGATACGGAAGCTTGGATAGGCAGAGATTGTTATATAAGCGATGAAGAGAGTTATTATGTGTATTCTGATGCTACACAAGATATTCTGCAATATTTAGATGATAATGATTTGTATACATTGGCTTGTACAGCAATCAATATTTCGGAAGATGGTGATCTTAAAGCGCAAGTATTTGTAACAGATAAAAAGTTGTATGAAGATGCCATGGAGTCTTATTTGTCATTATTTGTAGATTCTTCTTCTTTGTCATCTTTGACAAATGGAACAGCTAGTCAAGCAACGTTAACAACCTATGGTTCTAAAGACGTTGGTTTGTCTATTGCGCAAACCATTACATATGATAAAGCGTATGCTGCTGCAGATGAAATCTACAAGACAAAAGAATCTGTCTTGGATTTTATTGAATATGGGAATTCCACAGATAAAGAATATTATACGGTGCAAGCATATGATACGGTTGCTGGTGTTGGTGCGAAAAACTATGGTTTAAGTGCGACACAAGTTATGAATATTAATCGAGATAAAATTTCTTCCACAGATCAAATTTTAAAAGAAGGAGAAAAATTGTGTATTACATATTTTGAATCTCCTATTGATGTTGTGGTATATAAAAAAACACTGCGTGCTGAAACTGTTTTTTACGATACGACATATATTCAAGATGAAGATTTGCTGCAAGGAGATTCTCAAGTTAGAGTCGAAGGCAGCAATGGGTCTAGAAATGCGTTGTATTCCGAAAAGTGGGTCAATGGTGTTTTGATGAGTGGTACATTGCTTTCCACAAATGAAACAAAAGCAGCAGAAAATGAAGTGATTGCCATAGGTACAAAGAATGAACCAGGCATAGGTACAGGTTCTTTTCGATATCCTGTAGATAATGCTGGTATTACTTGTATGTGGGGTTGCTACTATGGTCATAAGGGTACGGATTTTGTCGATCAGTATAATTCTTGGGGCGATGTGTATGCTGCAGATAATGGAGTCATAGAAGAAGTTGGATACAATAGTATTAACGGAAACTATGTCATTATCAATCATAATAATGGATATGAGACATACTATGGGCATATGAATGTGCCATGCTTGTATCCAGAAGGTACAGTGGTTTCAAAGGGAGAAGTGATTGGACATATTGGTATGACTGGACTTGCTACAGGGCCACATGTGCATATGTTTTTTAAGGTGAATGGAGAGAGGCACGATGCTTGCGAATTTTTGGATTGCGATGCAGTGCCGCATTTGTAATGAAATTTAGTTTATTAGCGAGTGGTTCAAAAGGAAATAGTTTTTTTCTGCAAAGTGGAGAAACAAAAGTACTCATAGATTGTGGTACGACAAAGAAGTATTTAATCAATGCTTTAAAAATGTGTGGTGTAGATATTTGTGATTTAGATGCATTGGTCATTACACATGATCATTCAGATCATGTTTCTCAAATTCGTCATTTTAAAGATGTTGCAATCTATTCTCCTGTAGAAATTGTGGATATCGAGACATTTCATGTTCGGCCATTGCAGAAATTTACAATTGGTGAGCTTGTTTTTACACCAATTGCATTAAGTCATGATGCGTTGAATACAACAGGTTATATTATTGAAAATGGTGTAGAGAAGTTAGTCTATGTAACAGATACAGGGTATGTTCAAGAGCGATATATCCCTTTGATGAAGGGTGCTGATTGGATCGTGTTAGAAAGCAATCATGACGTAGAAATGTTGATGCATACTTCACGTCCACAGTTCTTAAAAATGCGTATTTATGGAGATGATGGGCATTTGAATAATGAAGATTGTGCAGAAGTTTTAAATTCTATTGTTACTGAAAATACAAAAATGATTATTTTGGCACATTTGAGTGAACAAGCAAATACAAGAGAAAAAGCGTTGCAAGTTAGCAAAGATGTATTGCTGCATCAACATGTTGGTGCTTTGAATGATCATTTATTATTGTGTGCAGCTGGGCAATTTGAAATGATTCGTAAAGGAGAAACAGATGAAGAAATGGATCCTGGTAGTGTGTTCTGTGCTATTGGTATGGAACATCGTTTTAACGGTACAGGTGCATAGACTTTCTACAAATACGAGTGATGGAAAAGTCATCGTTCATAACAAGGTTGATACAAATGATATTTCGTCTGTGATAGCAAGTGTGAAGACGAGTGTTGTGAGTGTGGAGAGTCATCATGATGTGTATTCTGGCGTTGTTTTGGAAAAAGATGATGAATCGTTATATATTGTCACAGTTGCTGAGGCAGTTGGCAACACAGTAGAAGTGTACTTTGATTCAGGATATTGTGCGCAGGCTGAGGTGTTAGGTGTGGATGAGGATACAGATCTTTGTGTGCTATGTGTAGATGTAGATTTTGATGTTGATGGTTTTTCTTTGAAAGAATTGGATGAAGTTTCTAGTGGAGAAAATGTCATTGGCATTGGTGGAAGAACAAATGGGATTGGCAATCGTGTGATTTCTAGTGGTGTTTGCAGTGAAGAAGGATTGTACGAAATGCATAGTGATAGTACATGGTTAGCAACAATGTATGAAACAGATATGGATGTCGATACGCGTCAATATGGTGGTGCTTTAGTAGATTTGAATGGGAATTTATTAGGCGTACTTGTTAATGCACCTAGTACTTCTTCCTCTCGTATGGAGTATGCGATAAGTAGTGCAGAAGTGAAAAAGGTGTATGAAGATATTCGAAAAGATGGTGCAGTTACACGTGGTTCTTTAGGTATTGTTGTGCGTGCAGTAAATGAGATGGAATCTTATGAAAAGAATCAAAATGGTTTGAATCTTGATGCAACTAGTGGTTTGTTTATTTTAAATGTGCCAGAAACAAGTTGTGCCTACGATCTTTTATATAGAGGTGATCGATTGGTAAAGATGGATAATACTTCTATAGATTCTTTACAAGATTTAAGGAATGCTTTATATAAAAAACAGAGTGGAGATGAAGTGAAATTGTCATATATCCGCAATAATGAAAGTGATTCAGTGACGGTGGTATTACAATGATCCGATTGATAGCGTGTGGAAAAATCAAAGAAAAATGGATGCGTGAAGGAATTGCAGAATATGCCAAGCGCATACAAGCTTATGAAAAGCTTGAAATCATAGAAGTCAAAGATGAAAAAACACTAGATACAAATTCCGAAGCAGATAATATTCGTGTTAAGAATACAGAAGGTGAACGGCTATTAAAGCAAATCAAAGATGATGATTATGTGATTTTATTGGACCTAGCTGGTAAAGAAATAGATTCTGTTGCGTTGAGCCAAAAGATTGATCAAGTGCATACTTTTGGGAAAAGTAAAATTGATTTTGTAATTGGTGGTTCTTTAGGATTGAGTGAAAGTGTGATTACACGTGCAGATACAAGGTGGAAAATATCTGTTAATACATTTCCACATCAATTGTGTAGAATGATCGTATTGGAACAGGTATATCGAGCATTTAAGATCTTAAATCATGAGCCGTATCATAAATAGAGGAAAATATGTTGAATCGAAGAGCAGGAGTTTTAATGCATGTTTCTTCCTTACCTTCTCCATATGGAATTGGTACATTTGGAAAAGAAGCATACAATTTTGTGGATTTTTTAGCAGAAGCAGGTCAAACATATTGGCAAATGTTGCCTTTAGGACCAACTGGATATGGGAATTCGCCATATCAGTCTTTGTCATCTTTTGCGGGGAATCCATATTTGATAGATTTAGATTTATTGATTGCATCTGGATTACTAAAAAAAGATGAAGTGGATCAAATTGATTGGGGAAGTGATCCTACAAAAGTAGATTATGGGAAATTGTATAAGCATCGCTATGAAGTCTTAGAAATAGCATGCAATCGTTTGGCGTACATGCATCCAGAAGACTATATTTCTTTTTTGCAGAGTGAAAAGAGTTGGTTGAATGACTATGCAATTTTCATGGCAATCAAAGAAGATAGAAATGGTGAGCCATGGATGAAGTGGCCAATAGAATTGCGAAATCATACATCCAAAGAAGTACAAGAAGAAGCGTATCGTTTAAAAGAGCGTGTCATTTTCTACGAAAGGGTACAGTATTTGTTTTATGAACAATTGACGCATCTCAAGCAATATGCAAACGATAGAGGCATTCAAATTATTGGCGATCTTCCATTTTATTTGTCTAGCGATTCTATTGATATTTGGGTGGATCCTGAGCAATTTTGCATAGATAAGGAAACATATCAAATGGAATATGTCAGTGGATTTCCAGATGGACAAAAATGGGGCAATCCATTATTTCAGTGGGATAAAATGAAGAATGAAGGCTATGCTTGGTGGTGCAATCGTGCAAAGCATGTGCTGCGTTATTGCGATGTATTACGTATTGACCATTTCCAAGGATATCAATCTTTTTACGCAGTGCCATTTGATGGAGAAGCGAAAGATGGACATTGGGTCAAAGGGCCAGGTCTAGAGCCGTTTCGTAAATTGGAAGAAATATGTGGTAAAGTAGAAATCATCATAGAAGATCTTGGACAACTGCATGAGGAATTTAAAAATATGATACGAGAAAGTGGATATCCAGGAATGCGTATATTGGAATATGCATTTGATCCAAATGATCCATATTCTTTGTACATGCCATTTAATCATGAAAAAAATAGTGTGGCATATCTTGGGACACATGATAATCATACAGTACGTGGTTGGCAATTGGCAGAAAATGAAAAGGCGCGGATTGAAAGAGCTTGTGCATATCTAGGTATAAAAAATGATGGGAAATTTGTAGAAAACATGATTCGCTGTTTGTATCGCTCAAGTGCAGATACAACTATTGTACAGATACAAGACTTGTTGCAACAAGATGATTCTTGTCGCATGAATGATCCAGAAAATTATGCAAATGCTTGGACATATCGTTGTGCATCGGGAAGCTATGATGCAAAACTTGCAAAGCAATTAAAAGAAATGATGTTGTTGTATGCTAGAAATAATTGGGATTTTGTTCCTTTTGAAAAAGTTTGAATGTAAACGCTTGTAACTAAGTTGGCGTTGTATTAAAATAAGAATAGTAAATGAATCAGGAGGAACAGTTCGAATGAAACAGATTTCAGTTACAGTTATTGATCCTGTTGGATTACATGCACGTCCTGCTACAGTAGCAGTAAATGCAGCCAGCAAGTTCAAGTGTGAAGTTAAGGTTGCTTACAAGGGCCGTACAGTTAATATGAAGTCCATCATGGGCGTTATGTCTTTAGGTATTCCTACACAGTCAGAAATTACAGTTTCTTGTGAAGGTGAAGACGAAGACGTAGCTGTCAAGACAATTGAAGATGTACTTCGTGCTCAGAAAGTAATTGCATAAGTAATTCACTGTTAAAGGAGTGGCATCTTGTCTCTCCTTTTTTTCTTATAATCAGCGAAAGCTGCTATTTTTTACATAATTAAAGAAAACGCTTACAAATAGAAAGGGTAATTTATGACG
>CALBJM010000021.1 GCA_937893225.1 uncultured Erysipelotrichaceae bacterium
GATGTGATCCATGACTTTGTCTTGTTCAAATTGTTTTACAAGTTCTTCACGACATGCATAACGATCCATGCCTTCATATTTTCCACAGATTTCATTCATTGTTCCATCTGGGTTCATACAAATTGGTTTTGGCAAATTGTGTCTTTGTGCAATTGCATAGTCATTAGGATCATGTGCAGGTGTACATTTCATAATACCTGTACCAAAACCAATTTCAATATAGTCATCCCCGATAATTGGCAATTCTTCACCATTTGCCGGATTGATGCAATGTTTGCCAATCAAATGCTTTGTTTTTTCATCATTTGGATTGACAACTACACAAACATCTCCAAACATTGTTTCCGGACGTGTCGTGGCAACGATAAAATGTTCATTATCTTCTACAGTATGATAATTCATGTAGTACATCTTACCTGGATCTGTTTGATAATATACTTCGATATTGCTCAAAGCTGTACGTGCTTCTGGATCCCAGTTGATAATTCTCCAACCTCTATAGATCAGACCCTCATTGTAAAGTGTTACAAAGACATGTCTAACAGCTTGATTCAAGCCTTCATCCATTGTGAAGCGTTCTCTTGTATAGTCTAAAGAGTTTCCAAGCTTTGCCCATTGCTTACGAATTGTCGCAGCGTATTCTTCTTTCCACTCCCAAGCTCTTTCTAAGAATTTTTCACGGCCAATATCATAACGAGAAATGCCTTCACTTTTTAAGCGCGCATCTACTTTTGCTTGTGTAGCAATACCAGCATGATCCATACCAGGAAGATACAACATATCAAAACCTTGCATACGCTTATAACGTGCAATAATGTCTTGTAATGTGTTATCCAATGCATGTCCAATATGTAAAATACCTGTTACATTTGGTGGTGGAATAACAATCGTGAAAGGATCTTTCGATTTATCACCAGCAGTGAAATATCCCTTCTTTACCCAACCATCATACCTACCTTCTTCAACGGCTTTGTGATCATACTTTTGTGCTAGATTCTTTTCCATAATCTTCTCCTAAAAAAATAAAACGTCCTATATACATAGGACGTGTAATAACGTGGTACCACCTTTGTTTACTTCTCAAATGCGTAACGTGCAATACCGTTCTGAACTACTCGTATTTCACCCAGAAAGCTCTGGAACTACTTCACTGCATACCCGTATTTGTTTACACCAACCACAAATTCTCTAAAACGTACTCTAACAGCTACTACTTTCCTTCTTCGCTTGTTAGATTTTAACATAGAATGAAAAGAATTCAACGGCCAAATGATAAAATCCAACGAATCATCATAGAAGATAACATGCATTTCTTTGTAAGCCAGCGATCAAAAAATGCAAGTATTATATAAAAGACCAAAACAATCATTGGATCAATCGAATATACATATTCTAAAAAATGCATTCCTATAAAACCAACTACAAAGATACATGCAAATAGGAATACAGTTATATTGAAAAATAAAAATTTATAGAGTGTGTCACTACTTCTTTTCATAAAATGATTATACCAAATTTCATTATAAAAATGAAAAAAAGCACTATCAAAAGTGCCTTTCTATTTTTCAAAAGCATATCCTAAATGTGCATATGCTTTTTCTGTTGCTACACGTCCTCTAGAAGTACGATTCACAAACCCGATCTGAATCAAATATGGTTCATATACATCTTCTAACGTCGTTGTTTCTTCAGAAATCGAATTTGCTAATGCTTCCAATCCTACAGGACCACCATGAAACCGCTCAATAATGCCTTTTAAATAGCGAATATCAACTTCATCTAATCCAAGATTATCAACATGTAGCTTTGCTAATGCTTCATCCACGATCATTTTTGAAATGACGCCATTGTTTAATACTTGTGCAAAATCACGAATTCTACGAAGCAGACGATTTGCAATACGCGGTGTTCCACGAGATCTCCTTGCTACTTCTATTACTGCATCTTCTTCAATTTTGACATTGAGTACACGAGCAGAACGCAAGATAATACGTGATAGTTGTTGTTCATTGTAATACTCTAATTTTGAAATGATCCCAAAACGATCGCGTAAAGGAGCAGACAAGTCTCCAGCGCGCGTAGTTGCTCCAACTAGAGTGAATGGGCAAACAGGTAAGCGCACACTTCTGCCACCTTGTCCATTTTCACCACCAACCATAACATCCATTTCAAAATCTTCCATCGCAGAATATAATACTTCTTCTACGATTTTTGGAAGACGATGGATTTCATCAATAAAAAGAATATCCCCAGCCTCAAGCGTAGTTAAAATACTGCACAGATCACCCGGTTTCGATATGGACGGTCCAGTAACGATTTTGATATTCGTATGCATTTCATGAGCCAAGATATAAGAAAGCGTTGTTTTTCCTAATCCTGGAGGCCCATAGAGTAACACATGATCCAAAACATCGTTTCTTTGTTGTGCAGCTTGAATATAAATTTTTAGATTTTCTTTTAAAGAATCTTGTCCAATATATTCTTCCAAACTTTGTGGACGTATAGATTCTTCTTCGTCTGTTTGCAATACTTGTGATGTCATTAAACGATCGAAATCTTCCATAATTGCTCCTTATCTAGCTTTCGCCATAAAGCGCAGACCCATAGCCATGTATTGTTCGACACTTAGACCTGGATTTTCCGCCATATAATGAATGCAGCTGGTAAGTTCCGACTGCTTATAACCTAAATTTTTTAAACCTTCAATGGCATCTGTAATTTCTTTTGCATATTGACTAGACATTGGCGTTTCATGAATCTCTGTAGGCACAAGTTTTCCTTGCAGATCAAGAACGATCTGAGAAGCACTTTTAGCGCCAATACCTGGCATCTTTTTCAATGCCGTAACATCCCCAGATGCAATAGAATCAATGATTGCTTTATAACCTGCTTTCGATAGCATATTCATAGCTGTTTTAGGTCCAAGTCCCTTGACAGATATAAGGCGTAGAAATAATTCTTTTTCTTCTTGCGACGCAAATCCATATAAATTCATACCTCCATCAAAGATATGTAAATACGTATAGATCTGCACTTCTTGTTGTAAGCGAAGTGAATCTGTATGAGGATAAGCTATCTCCCAACCCATACCATCATGATCAATAACTACGCTGTCTGTTGTATAAGAAGAAACAAAGCCTTTGATAAAAGCAATCATATACATCCCTTCTAATCCTTGAAATCAAGGATATAATTATTGACAATAACTTGGTCTCCGTCTTTTGCACCTGCTTCGCGAAGTGCACCATCAACACCCATCTTGTCAAGCTGTAAGCCAAGCTGATAAGCCTGATCTGGATCATCTAAATCATATGTATCAACTAAATTATCAATCTTTTGTGATACAACTTTCCATCTACCTGGAGCATCCTTTTCAATATAGAAATCTGGACGCTTTGGCTGATAACGATATACAATCGTTTCTTCAATTGGTTCTGCATTTTCTGCTTCAACGACTTTTGCGTTATCAATAGCATCCATAGCAGCATATAACACAGGCTTTAGTCCCTTATGCTCCAATGTAGAAACTTCATAAACTTTTAAATCCGGATATTTTTGTTTAAATTCTTCCAGATACATAGAAGAATACTCATCATCCATCTTGTTGGCTACAACGATTTGTGTCTTCTTCTCTAAATCAGCATCATACGTAGCAAGTTCCTTATTGATAATTTCATAGCATTCACAAGGATCACCTGCACCACCACTCATATCAATGACATGGATCAATACTCTGCATCTACGAATATGACGTAAGAACTCATGTCCAAGTCCTCTGCCTTCTCCTGCCCCTTCAATCAAACCTGGCATATCCGCAAGAACAAATCCTTTCTCGCTGCCAAGATCAACAACACCAATATTTGGTTCAATCGTAGTAAATGGATATGCAGCAATTTCTGGACGTGCATTTGTCACTACAGAAAGAAATGTTGATTTTCCTACAGATGGAAAACCAATCAATCCAGCATCTGCTAGCAAACGTAATTCTATTTGTATATCTAAAGACTCACCAATTTCACCAGGTTGTGCATATTCTGGTGCATCATTTCTTGCGGTAGCAAAATGGTGATTTCCTAATCCACCTTTCCCACCATGTGCAATCAAAACTTTTTGACCAGGTTTAGTGAGATCTGCTAACAAATCCCCATTTTCTGCATTACGGATCATCGTACCAAGTGGAACACCGATAACAACATCATCACCACTTTTCCCATGCATTTTTTTAATCAATCCAGGTGCACCATTTCCTGCTTTGATTGTCTTAGTAAAACGTAGCTTTGTCAAGGTAGTTTCGTTAGTATCAACTGCGAAATAGACAGAACCACCATTTCCGCCATCTCCTCCAGCTGGACCACCCATCGGATAAAACTTTTCTCTTCTCCAGGCAACGATACCTCTTCCACCGTCTCCTGCTTTTACATGCATTTTGATAAAATCAATCACGCGGAAAACTCCTTTCTAGAAAGAAAAACTCCTGAATAAAATTCAGGAGTATCATAGTCAGCTTAAGCTTCTACAGGATAAACAGAAACCTGCTTCTTATCCTTGCCTAAACGTTCATACTTAACAATACCTGCTGCTGTTGCAAACAAAGTATCATCGCCACCACGCATAACGTTCTTGCCTGGCATGATTCTAGTTCCTCTTTGTCTATAGATGATAGAACCAGCGTTAGTATACTGACCGTCAGCCTTCTTAGCTCCTAGTCTTCTACCAGCAGAATCTCTTCCGTTCTTTGTGGATGATACACCCTTCTTGGATGCGAACAACTGCATGTTCAGAGTGAACTTCATAGTATTAAACCTCCATTATTTTAATATAGTCTTTGTTAACTTCTTGGACCGTCTGCAACATGATCAAAGCAGTTTTCATAATACAATCACTTTTATCATTAGGATCTTGAACTT
>CALBJM010000022.1 GCA_937893225.1 uncultured Erysipelotrichaceae bacterium
CAAAAAGATTTAATGGAAGCTCAGATGCCTCAATTAATCAAATTAAGATATTTAACTGAAGAAATCGAAAGTGGGGTATTCCGAATTCATGGAAACAGAAATTAAAGTCGAAAATATCAGTAAATCTTTCGATAATCAACAAGTACTAGATCATATAACCATGGATTTCCAACGGGGATATATTCATTTATTGAATGGTAAAAACGGTTGTGGAAAAAGTACTTTGTTGAAAATCATGTATGGTTTGATGATTCCAGATGAAGGAACAGTTTACTGGAATGCAAAAGACATCGAAAAAAGTAGAAATGAATATTTAAATCATATTGGTATCGTTACGGCGGATAATCGTTCTTTGTATCATAAATTATCTGCATATGAGAATCTATATTACATTGGCAGAATTCAAAACATCCCAAAGAAAGAACTCGACGAGCGCATTGTTTCTTTACTAGAACGATTACATCTAAAAAACGATAAAACGCTGGTAGAAAACTTTTCCACTGGAATGAAAAAGAAAGTCATGGTAGCACGTGCATTCTTAAATGATCCAGATATTATATTTGCGGATGAAGTTATGAACGGTCTAGATAAAGATACATGCACGATTGTTGAAGATATGATGCAAGAACATGTTCAAAATGGGAATACTGTATTTCTTGTTTCTCATACAGGCATCCATAACACCAATCACGTCAAAAACTATTTGATAGAGGAAGGAAAGATCAAAAATGTTGAATCATTTGAAGAAATTTCTGAAGGTTGATCTCCGCTATAAATGGTTATTGATCAATCTTGTTTTTGGCACATTCTTTATAATTGCACCTTATATTTATATGGTTTCTCCAGACCAGCAGGTACTCACATTAAAAGGTATGTTATGCTGGTTTGGATTGAATCAAGCTTTTTTTGGTATTGGTGGATTCATGGAAGAAGAAAGAATTGATGGCACTTTTACAAACCTGTTTCTATACCCCGTGCAATTCAGACAATATTTCATTGCCAAAGCATTACAGATCGGCATTGAAAGTTATCTCATTTCATTACTACAGATCTTTTTCTTTTCTCTCTGCAATGTTCATATCCCTGATCTTCTGCATTTTATTGTTATTTTATTGATCAATGACATTATCACAGCGAATATGGGAATTCTATTCCTTGGTTTCACTCTGAAATTCAGAAAGCTTGGATCAGTCAATGCACTGGTTCAACAAATCATTGGTTTTTTCAGTGGATATTCCACGGACATCAAAAGATATCCACAAATCATTCAGTTTGTATCATATGTCATTCCATTAACATATACGATTTCTCTAGCAAGAAACAATACATTTACCATTCACCCATTATGGCTGCTTGTTCCTGTGATTCTTTCTTTTGCATTTGCAATGGTTGGTTATTCCATCATTCAAAATGATATATCAACATTAAGAAAGAAAGGAGATACAGAACAATGGTAAAAGCATTCACTCTTCTGCAGATGGAACTGAAAGAAAAGTTTCGATATAAAATTGAAATCTTCTCTGCAAGCACAGATGCTATATTGCTGATATTTCCTTCGATTGCCATTCTTTTATTTGGAAATCTAGAAATATCTGGCATTCAAAGCAAAACAGAATATATCCAATACATGTTATTTTCATTAATTCTTTGGCAATTTGTGGAAAACATGTGGTCAGCTGTATTTGAAATCCGTCGAAAGCTAAAAGAAGGAAACTTTGAATATATGATGAATATGCCTTTGAAAGGAATGCATTATGTATTTGGATGGGCTGTGAGTGGTGTTGTTTCAATTGTATTTGAAATGATTCCATTGATTGTTATTTTCGTGCTTACTTCATTTCATTTACTCACACTAAAAACCATTCTTTCCTTTTCAGGAATTGCATTAATAATGGCTTTTGGAACATATGGCTTTGCGGAAATATTAATGGGATTTGCGATTTATTTCAAAGAAGCAGATCAATTCATCTCTTTAATCGCAAATATTGCACCTTTTTTAGGAGGACTCTATTTCCCTGTCATCCAGTTACCCACTCCATTTCTTGCCATTTCACTTCTCTTTCCATTTACCTGGGGTCTAGATCTTGTAAGAAACCTTTTATTTGGAAGCGCACTGATTCTTCCATTGCATTATGAAATCATTGTATTTGTGATTGTAAATGTACTTTATACATCCGCTGGAACAAAGATATATGATGCAATGATAAAAAAAGCAAGAAAGAATGGATTATCTAAATTCTAACTACAAAAATATCTTTTTGAAAGAAGGTTGTAACACCTTTGAAAAAAAACGTATCTAGTGTCATTTTTGTATGATACGGATAAACGTATTGTTTTCCAGAATACTTGGATGAATTAGTATATGGCTGAAGAGAAATATGCAGCTCGTAGAGTATATTGGGCAGATATGGTACATTAATGTAATCAGAGCGGTATGATAAAAATTGACTGGTTAAGACAACACGACATAAGTTCAAAATCTTTTTATTACTGGCAAAAAAACTAAGGGATGAACATTTTAGGATATCTAATGAAGAAGAATTCTCATCAGTAAAGACAGAA
>CALBJM010000023.1 GCA_937893225.1 uncultured Erysipelotrichaceae bacterium
ACTAGGATATATCTCATGAAATCCTCGCAATAATGCAGGCAACAAATTCCTAGAAACGCTTGTAAACGTCCCTATACGAATGATTTCCTCCTGTAAACCATCTTTTTCACGCTTCTTTTTCAACAAATTATCTTCTCCAGTTGCAATAGCACGAATAAAAGGAAGATAGTCTTTTCCATCTTTGCTCAAAGACAAACCCTCTCTTTTACGAATCAATAATTGTGTGCCAAGTTCTTCCTCTAATGCATGTACAGCTTGAGAAACCGCAGATTGAGAATACCCGATTTCTTTCGATGCCAATGAAAAACTCCCACACTCAACAACTTTCATAAAAATACGATATTTTGAACTCATATAAGTTTTCCTTATACATAGATTATAATTATTCGTTTTACTTATTCAACATTTTCTTTCACAATACATATATGACAAAAAAACAAGAATTTATAACTGGATTCAAAGATGGAATCCCTATTGGGCTAGGTTATTTTGCGGTATCTTTCGCTTTAGGTATCGCCATGAAAAATGCTGGATTAACATGGATCGACGGTTTCTTCATGTCATTGCTAAACCTTGCAAGTGCTGGAGAATATGCTGGAACACAAGTTATCCTTGCATCTGGTTCTTATCTACAAATGATTCTGATGACTGCAATAGCAAATGCAAGATATATGTTAATGAGTTGTTCTCTTTCTCAAAAATTATCTACAGAAACACCAACAAAGCATAGATTGTTAATTGGCTATGCCATTACAGATGAACTCTTTGGTATTGCAATAAATCGAAAAGGATATCTTGAACCTTTTTACTTCTATGGAGGTATGGCTGCTTCCGTGCTACCTTGGGCAGTTGGTACATCTTGCGGTATCGTCATGGGCAACATATTACCAAGTGCACTTGTTTCTGCATTGTCCGTAGCATTGTACGGTATGTTTTTAGCCATTATTATTCCCCCTGCCAAAAAGAACAAGGTCGTCCTTGTTCTCGTCATTCTATCTTTCTTAGCAAGTTATGTTTGTACGATCATACCAATTCTTTCTTCCATCTCATCTGGCACACGCATCATTATTCTAACAATATTGCTGGCTGGATCAGCTGCATTTTTAAAGCCAATCAAGGAGGAAGCATGAAACAC
>CALBJM010000024.1 GCA_937893225.1 uncultured Erysipelotrichaceae bacterium
TCAGCCGTTTCAAAGAGATGGATATAGTGTCATTTGTAATGGTGAAATCTATGATTTTAGAAATTTGAAAAGACAACTTGAAAAAGAGTATACGTTTTGTTCAGGTAGTGATTGTGAATTGTTGATACCATTATTTGAAGAATATGGAGAACATATGTTTGAAATGCTAGATGCAGAATATGCTTTGGTTCTTTATTCAAAAGAAACAGGCTATATTGCAGCAAGAGATCCAATTGGCATTCGACCATTATTTTATGGATATACAGAAGATCATCGAATTGCTTTTGCTTCTACAGCAGAGAGTTTGATGGAAATAGCTGATCAGGTAACACCATTCCCTCCAGGCTGTTACTACAAAGATGGAAAAATTATTCCGTATACAAAGATCTATCATACGAATACCATCATCCACACTTCTGAAACTGAGGCTGAAAAGTGGATTCATGATCTTCTAATTTCTGCAGTAGTGAAAAGAATGGATGCAGATGCAAATGTTGGTTATTTGTTGAGCGGAGGCTTAGATTCTTCTTTGGTTTGTGCAATTGCGCAAAAACATAGCAATAAGCCTATTCGTACATTTTCTATAGGTATGAAAACAGATGCTATCGATTTAAAGTATGCTAGAAAAGTTGCAGAATACATTGGCAGTGAACATACAGAATTCATTATTACAGAAAAAGATGTTTTAGATGCATTAGATGAAGTTATCAAAGTACTTGGTACTTGGGATATTACAACGATTCGTGCGTCCATGGGAATGTATTTACTTTGTAAAAAGATCCATGAAACGACAGATATCAAAGTCTTGATGACAGGGGAAGTCAGTGATGAATTATTTGGTTATAAATATACAGATTTTGCTCCTAATGCTGAAGCATTCCAAAAGGAAGCTGAAAAAAGAGTAAAGGAATTGTATGAATATGATGTTCTGCGTGCTGATCGCTGTATCTCAGCAAATTCTATGGAAGGTAGAGTTCCATTTGGAGATCTTGCGTTTGTTCGATACGTCATGTCATTAGAACCATCTCTAAAGATGAATACACATCACATGGGAAAATTCTTGCTGCGTGCTGCATTTGAAAAAGATGAACTTCTTCCAAAAGATATCTTATTCAGAGACAAAGCAGCTTTCTCAGATGCTGTCGGTCATTCTTTGGTCGATGATCTAAAAACATTTGCAGATAAGAAATATAACGAAAAAGAATATCAGGATAAAATTCAAAAATATGAATGGAAAACACCATTTACAAAAGAAAGTCTTCTTTATAGAGAAGTGTTTGAAAAATACTATCCTGGTATGGATCATATGATTACAGATTATTGGATGCCAAACAAGCATTGGCAAGGTTGTGATGTAAATGACCCAAGTGCTAGGTATTTATCTAACTATGGGGCAAGTGCATATTAAGAAAAGGAGATAAAATCATGGAAAGACCTTTTGAAGAATTTGGATCACTCGTATTTACTGAAACAGAAATGGAAGAAAGACTTCCTTCACCAGTCTACACAGCTTGGAAGAAAACGATTGCTTCTGAATCGCAACTTGATCGTCCAACTGCAGATGCCATTGCACATGCTATGAAACGTTGGGCAATGGAGCATGGTGCAACACACTTTACACATTGGTTTCAACCACTCACTGGTGGAACAGCAGAAAAACACGATGCATTTGTTGAACCAGGTGCAGATGGAGAACCTATCTCAAGATTTTCTGGAAAGATGTTGATCAAAGGTGAACCAGACGCTTCTTCTTTTCCATCTGGTGGTCTGCGTGCAACATTTGAAGCAAGAGGTTATACATATTGGGATGTAACATCTCCTGTATTCATTAAAGAAGGTGTTCTTTGCATTCCAACAGTCTTTGTTTCCTACAATGGAGAAGCACTTGACAGAAAAGAACCTTTATTGAAATCTTTG
>CALBJM010000025.1 GCA_937893225.1 uncultured Erysipelotrichaceae bacterium
AATCGATGTGCATTTGATGAAGCAAATCGGTGAAGAATTTTATCATTTGTTCAAAGACGAAGGAATTACAAAAATTCTAACGATCGAAGCAAGCGGGATTGCAATCGCTTCATTTACAGCAGAAGTATTTGATGTACCGATCCTATTTGCGAAAAAGTCAAAATCAACAAACTTAGGCAATAATGTGTATACCTCTAAAGTATTTTCTTACACGCATAATCGTGAGTATACAATTACGGTGAGTAAAAAGTATATAACACCATCAGATAAGTTCTTGATTGTGGACGATTTCATGGCAAATGGACTTGCGGTCAAAGGATTGATCAATATTGTCAAACAAGCGGGTGCAGAAGTTGCTGGCGTTGGAATTTGTATTGAAAAATCGTATCAAGCTGGTGGTAAAGAAATTCGAAATTTAGGATATCGTGTAGAATCATTAGCGAAGATTCAATCCATGGAGAATGGAAAAATTGTCTTTGCAGAAGATTGAGTTGGTGCTCTAAATAATCGTGTGCTTATAAAAAGATGCAATGCTTCTACGAACAATATTTTTACAGAAGTGCTATAGGCTGGATTATCCGTCTACGGTGCTTCTTTTTTGTAGGTGGTTATTCGTCTTCTTATAAAAGAAGGAGTGTCTTTTGTGTGCATTGACATTTTTTATGGAGTGATGTACTGTAACTGAGTTTTTTAAAAGGGGAATGTTATGCTTGAAACAATTGAAGCAATCAATAAAGTATTAAATGATTTTATTTGGGGCGTTCCAGCAATGGTGATGATCATCGGGGCAGGTTTGCTTTTGAGTTTCAAAACAAATTTTATTCAAATTCGTAGATTTAAAGATGCTATTCAAAATACCATTGGTAGAATGTTTGAAAAGAAAAGTGCCGAAGATGGGTCTTTAACACCTTTTCAAGCAGTTTGTACAGCGTTGAGTGCGACTGTAGGAACAGGAAATATCGCTGGTGTTGCAGGGGCAATTACGATAGGTGGACCTGGCACAGTATTTTGGATGTGGTGTTCAGCATTGCTTGGTATGTGTACGAAGTTTTCTGAAGTGACATTGGCTATGCGATATCGTGAAAAGAATGACAAAGGGGAATATGTTGGGGGACCAATGTATTACATTAAAAATGGCTTGTCACATAAGTGGTATTTTTTAGCAATTTTGTATTCATTGTTTGGTGTATTGACAGTGTTTGGTACAGGTAATGCAACACAAGTGAATACGATCGTTACCGCAATTGATACTGCTTTATTGCAATATGGCGTTGTAGAGCAGAATAGCATTTCTATGGTGAATTTGATTATCGGTATCATATGTATGCTTTTAGTTGGTTTAGTGTTGTTAGGTGGCATCAAACGAATAGGACAGGTAACAGAAAAGTTGATACCTTTTATGGCGCTATTGTATATCGTATTAGCGTTAGGTGTTATTTTGTTGAATATTCAGGCTGTGCCAAGCGTATTTGTTTCTATTTTTGAAGGTGCTTTTACGCCTAGAGCAGTTACGGGAGGCATTGTTGGAAGTATCTTTATTAGTATGAAAAAAGGTGTTTCGAGAGGTATATTTTCTAATGAAGCTGGTTTAGGTACTGGTTCTATAGCACATGCTTGTGCGGATAATCATGATCCTGTTAAACAAGGCATGTTTGGAATTTTTGAAGTATTTGCGGATACGATCGTGATTTGTACGTTAACGGCACTTGTTATTTTACTTGGTGGAGAGAACATTCCATACGGTGCAGCTGCAGGGGCAGAATTGACAATTCGTGGTTTTACTACGACGTATGGAAATTGGGTTTCTTTATTTACAGCTTGTGCGTTATGTTGTTTTGCATTTTCTACGATCATTGGTTGGGGTCTTTATGGAACAAGATGTATAGCATTTCTTTGCAAAAGTTCAAAAGTGACGAAACCGTTTCAAGTTGTGTATGCGCTTGTTTGTATTGTTGGTGCTACAGCAGATCTTGGACTTTTATGGAATATTGCGGATACATTTAATGGTTTTATGGCAATTCCTAACTTGATAGCGTTGTTTTTGTTGAGTGGTGAAGTCGCAAAGATCGTCAAACAATTTGATCAAAATAGTACAGAATCAGTGTAAAAACTGATTTTTTTCTTGCGTTGTTTTTTCTTTT
>CALBJM010000026.1 GCA_937893225.1 uncultured Erysipelotrichaceae bacterium
AAAAAGTATATGGATAGGATGCAACAACACCCTCAACATGGTATTTCATTCTTCTTCACCAAGGACATGATCATATAGCCAATGTCCTACGCCATCATCCAAAACATCATGTTCTGTAACTGCTTTAGCAAATGATTTTGTTAAATCTGCCCCGTTTGCTAGACAAACACCATAGCCAGCTGTTTTCATTAAGCCAAGATCATTTTCTTGATCCCCAAAGGCTAAAACATCTTGTAAATCAATCTGATATTTCTCGCAATACTTTGCTAAACCAACCCCCTTATTCACATGTGGGTCTTGAAATTCAAATGTACAATGATGTTCATCAAAATATGTTTGTGTCATGATCCAGTCTTTTGATGCATTTGCTTCGACGACTTTTAACATCTCATCGCGTTTTGCTCCATCAAATTGCACTTCGATTTTTCCTGTATCAAATTCAGATAATGTATCGATTCCACCAACAATGACGTGTGATTTATTTCTTGCTTTAGATTCTGCCATAAATTCATCCATCTTCAAGCAGCGCACTTCTTCATAACCATCGACATATACAATTGCATTAATATCATAAGGCATTAAAAACGATAAGATCTTTCTCACATTTTCTTTGCTTAATAAATAATATTTTTCAGTAGTATCCGTTTTTGCATCATACAACTCTCCGCCATTCATCCCAATAGCAAAGTCAAAATCAAATCCAAGATCCCACTTTTTTGCATAAGATAATACCCTTGCATCCACAGGTCTACCTGTAGCTAAACCAAATAATGCACCTTCTGCATGTGCTTGTTGCAATGCAGAACGAGTTAAAGGCATGAGATCCTCACCCTTCATACATAATGTTCCATCAATATCTGCAGCAATGACTTTAAATTTTTTCTTCATATTCTTCTCCCTATTTCATGATCCAAGACTTTGGATATTTATTTTTCAAAACGCCTTTCTTGCACTTTGCAAAACCTAATGGATAATCTTGTACACACACAACGACCATGCCATCTTCCACTTGCTGATCATGTACTTCAACTGTTTCCCCTTTTAAATACTTTTCTATACGAATATCACCTAATGCAAAATGAATACTATTCCGAAAATCGTTTTCTTTAAGATACATCGGAAGTATATCATTTATGGCAAACCGATTTTTCTTATTTTCCCCAAGCAGAACACCAGAGCGCATAATTCTTAGGCCCTTAAGATCTACATCTGTATCCGTGATAGCATATGTTCTTTCTTTCATTTGGATACATTGACTATTTTGAAATTGCATAGAAATATTTTCTTCTTGAAAAACATATGATTTTTTTGAAGATGGATTTAATTTCTTCTCACCGTCTTTTTGAAGTAAAGAAACAAAATGTCCTTCTCCAAATACACGATGTGGAAATAATTTTGTTCCATATGCATTTTGCACAAACCCATCACAATAAGGAATATCAACTACACGTAGTGAAGGTTCTTTCTCTATTGCATAAGCAATGATTTCTTCATCTTCACGCTTTGAAAAAGTACATGTAGAATAAACAAGCATTCCACCTGGTTTCAACATTTGTAATGCACAATCGATAATGCTTTTTTGTATTGGTACATAATACGATGAATCATGTTCTATCCATGATTGGATCAAAGACTTATCTTTGCGGAACATCCCTTCTCCAGAACAAGGCGCATCAATTAAGATCTTATCGAAATATTCCGTAAAATAAGAAACCATTTTTTCAGGTGTTTCACTTGTTACATATGCATTTCGGATACCAAATCTTTCTAAATTTTTCAATAAAGCTTGGCATCGAGAATACGATATATCATTTGCGAACAAAACACCAGTATCATGCAACTTTACGCCTAGTTCTGTAGATTTCCCACCAGGAGCAGCACAAATATCCAACACGCGATCACCTTGTTCTATTGGCAATACTTCAGCAGGTAGCATTGCACTCGCTTCTTGTAAATAATACAGACCTGCAAAGTAATATGGATGTTTGGATGCTGGTACATCAGCATCAATATAAAATCCATTATGGCACCAAGGAACTGGTTCTAAAGAATATGGAAATTTCTTTTGAAATTCTGCAACAGAAATTTTTGCTTCATTGACTCTTAAAGCAATAGCATGTTTTTGATTGAAAGATTCCAAG
>CALBJM010000027.1 GCA_937893225.1 uncultured Erysipelotrichaceae bacterium
TGTTGGAGCAATTATAAAAGTAACAATTGCAAGAGGTGGAAGTACATGGAATTTCACACTAGAGAACATTCTAGTACGTTCTAATCTTGATCTTGGAATTTCTTAAATATGAAAAAATACGTATTTATTTTTTTACTAATTATTTTCACAATAAGTTGTTCAATGCGAAATACATATTCTGCGTTGAATGTATATCCATGTGATGTCGAAATATATGCATATATTACTCAAGCAGATGACCATTCATATGTTTCTATCCTGTATTTGTCAAACGGAACAGAATTTAAATTAGATAACGAAGAAGAATATGAAAAAGGAATCTATAGCATTGTAGCTGAAGACAAACATACTATGAATGGATCACTTCCAATTCCAAATTCTTTGCAAGAAAAAGTAAAAAAATATCGTAGCAGTTCCTGCGTCACTTTATACATTAAAGGATCAAATCAAAAAATGAATAAATTACAAGATTTCTTAGAAACATTTGATTTCCATATCGTTGTTATTGGTGATACAAGTTTTGACATTCTTGGAAGAATTGATTCGAATGTAATAGTTCTACCGATACAAAAATTATAATTTGTAGTATTACGAGAGAATATTATTGTAGAAATAAAAAAGAACGCCTATATTCAATTTAGATGCGTTCTAAATAATCAGATGAGATTGTGATTTTCTCTATCTACTTGATTAGGAATCTATCACAATCTCTTTTTTTGATTTTCAATGATACATATAAATCCAAATAAAATAATACCGGACATGCTCATACATATAGCTATGTCTTTGAACTTAGCTTTGTATTGAATGGTTATTGTATGATGGCCTTGTTGAATAGGAAAGCCTACAAATGCAGTATTCACTTTTTCATATTCTACTTTTTTTCCATCTAGAAATACTTGATAATCTTTGTCATATGGTAATGTTGTTACAAAATATCCATCATTGGAAACATCGATTGTTCCCTTGAGCATATTTGTACTCTTTTCTTCATGAAACGCATCCACTTGTTTATTTCTATTTAGTACTTGTTTTTCATCTAATGTATAGAAATGGAAGTCGGATATAGTGTACTTTCCTTTACCGAGAACAACATTTAGTTTTTGAATGTCTTCGTTGGAAGAAAGTGTGTAAGTGAATTCTTCGTTGTGATTGTAATACACAGCTTTTGTTGGAGACAGATGATTGTGTTGTCCATTGATTGTAATGTCTACAGGTTCTTTAGCATCGTTATTTTTCACATGGAATGTAATGACAAGAATCTTACTTTTTTGGTTATTAGATAGTTGTAATGTTATTTCTTTTTGTTTCTTTACAGATATATTTTTCTTAGAAGTGTCTAGAATTGTATCATTATATGTAATTGTTGGTGTTTCTTCTTGGAATGATGATTTGTCTTTGTTGTGTATGTTTTTGGTTACAATAACGTGGTTATATAGAGTGTCTAGTGTGTATGGAAATTTTAGTTTATTAAAATCTGTTTCGCTATATAAATCGTTAGTTGCATAGGCTATTGGCATAGTATTATTTGATTGGTATAGCGAATATGTGTCTTGTGTGTCTGTTTCTTTATAAGATAGTGGAATGTACGCATGTGGAAGAATTGTGTTGCAAGATAACATGGATAGATAAAAGAAATTATTTTCATCATTATTTTTAATACGATCATTACTAGCGACATTCATATGGAGCGTGTCGTATAAGAAACTATTGTATAAAGAATTGTATGTTGAAGTATATCCAGATGCACGCCGAATCGTATCATGAAAAGTTTGATTGACGATTTGTTTATTAGAAAATACGGCAAGTCTATCAATTGTATTTGCATTTCTCTCAATAAGAGAATTTAGAGAAGAATCGTATACACGCTTATATGTATCTTGCGTAAGAAAAGTGTCCGCTGTATTTGCTTGATATGTGAGAAACATAGAAATGATAGGAATGTATATCCAGGTTTTCTTATTTTGAGAAAGTAGAATACAAAGAGATAAGATACAATCAATGAATACTAGCTTCTTTTTATAATAGAAAAGTGGTAATACGATAATCAATAATAATAAAACGGGTACATGCAACCTATCTTTCTGGATACTTTTCATAACACTTCCACATTGATAAAGTACAAGCGGCAACAAAGCAAT
>CALBJM010000028.1 GCA_937893225.1 uncultured Erysipelotrichaceae bacterium
CATCTTCGGGACATTTTCGCTTGTGTTACAATGAGACATTATCATTTGTGGTTCATAAGCATAATAAAAATTTCAAAATAGTTATTGACACTATCAATGTTAATTGATAATATATTTAAGCACTTGGCGAGTTGGTGAAGTGGCTTAACACACCGCCCTTTCACGGCGGCACTCACGGGTTCGAATCCCGTACTCGTCACTTTTATTTATAGGGGTATCGTACAATGGTAGTACATCGGTCTCCAAAACCGCTGATGGGAGTTCGATTCTCTCTACCCCTGCTTATATGTATTCTTAACATCCTATGGATGTTTTTTTATGAAAAAATGTATCTCTTATATCATGAGATACATTCATCTAAATGATTAAATTTATGAATGACACTATAAATCAGTACAAGATCACTCGCTACCCATGCAACTACTTCTGCCCAAAACAAAGCATCTGATCCTATATATTTCGAAATCAATAACGCAAAGAATATCCTAGCTATAAATTCCGCAATTCCAGAAACCATTGGCATAACAGTATCACCCGTACCTTGCAAAACACTTCGCAATACATGCAAAACATACAATATTGGTAAATCAAACGCTAAAATACACATAAAGCGGTATGCATAAGCATTGGCTTCAGCCACTTCTTTTGCATTTCCACTCAGAAACATACCTGTTGCTTGCTTACCAATGCATACCATCGACCCACCTATGATGACTGATGTTATAAGTGCAATAAGTAATCCCACTTTCAAACCTTCTTTCATGCGAGAATATTGTTTTGCTCCAAAATTTTGTCCCATATACGTCACCATCGCAAAGCCGTATGCAGTTGCAGCCAACTCTAAAGCAGCATATAGCTTATTTGTTGCTGTATAGCCAGCAATCAAAGACAGCGAATACGTATTCACTTGCGATTGCACAATAATACCACCTATAGAAATTAGCATATTCTGAATGATCATCGGTACACTCAAGCCAATCAATTCTCTATTCAAACCTTCTTGTTTTTCAAAATCAGTTTTTGATAGATGTAAAAATGCAATATTTTTCAAGGCATATAAGCACACAAATCCACCAATCAATTGTGAAATGACCGTAGCAACTGCAGCACCTGCAATACCAAAATGAAATACGCAAACAAACAATAAATCTAATGCTATGTTGATTCCTGCTGAAGTGAACATTGCATATAATGGTGTTTTAGAATTTCCAAAAGCACGCAACATTGCAGATGTAAAATTCAAAAGCATACTACAAATCAATCCCAAAAACTTAAAAAACAAGTATTCTTTTGTCATCCAAGCAATCTCACTAGGCGTTTGTAAAAAAGCAATGACCCAATCCAAAGATAAAATCGACGCCAACGTTAAGATAACCGTAATCACGCAACACAAATATATAGAATGCGCAACACTCTTCTGTAATTGTACATAATCTTTAGCACCATAGTCTTGAGCATACCGAATAGAGAAGCCCTGCGCTGTCGCTTGAATAATACAGATAATCATATAATCATACCAATCTGCACTGCCCAATGCCGCAAGTGCCTGTATGCCAAGTGTTCTAGAAATGATCAATGAATCTGTTATTGTATAGACCTGTTGAAAGATATTTCCTAACATAAGTGGCAGTGAAAAAAGAAATATCAATTTCCAAGGATTTCCTTTTGTCATATCATGTATTTTCATGTATTTCTCCTAAAGAAAAAGAGTACATGTACTCTTTTGTCATTTTCTTAATGGTTTTATTCTTTCTGCAGCAATTTTCGCTACGAAACCAGTAAATAATCCTGTAGGTATTGAAAGTAGTAAAAAATATGGCAGAATAACCGCAATGTGGCTCGTCATATAGAAAAACATAACGACAAGCACTTGTCCTATCGAATGTGCTATTGCACTCATTACAGAAGTAAACATCAACGATGTTTTCAAATGATGCATTACCAACAAAACGATACTACTTAACAATACACCACCAAATGATATCCAAAACGTAGAACCAAGTAATCTTCCACTCATCAAGTTTCCTATGATCACACGCATTAAATTCACAATGATCATTTCTTTGACACCTAAGACTTCTATTGTCACTAAAGCAATAATATTCGCTAAACCAACGCGAAAAACCCCAAACATTGGTGGAATCATTGCCGATTCAAGAAGGTTCAAAGTAATCGCCATTGCAGAAAGCAATGCAAGGTATGTAAATCTTTTAACTCTATTATTCATTCTCGATATAATTCTCTACCCATTCTTCAGTACCAATCATGATATTATTAGGAATACATGTAATTGGCATAATGTTATTTCCATCATCCCAACCCATACTTTCACATATATGATTTGGACACTCTACTTCTTTAACATGCCACTTGCCATCCTTAACTTCAACAACCATTTCACCATAGTCACCCGTCACAGTATATTCACCATCAACACCTGAGTCAAACCACTGTTCAACTTTATTTCTATGTACGATTGCTACCCATTTTCCTTTTGCTTCTTCAGAAGGCAATTTGCTTGGATCTGTTTCTTTCTTGCCAAAAACATTCAACAATACGATTGCAACTACCGCAACTATTGCAATACCAACTAAAATCTTTATTTCTTTCTTTTTCATAATGTAGAGATTATACCATTATTTACGAACGATTAAACTTTTTTCTTCTTTCTGTTGAAAGAATCATTTTTTGTTTCATTCCTTCATAATCCTCTTTATCTATTAATTCTTTCATATTCTCTAATTCATTTTGAAAAGCAGAAATTTCTCTTAATAAATTATCTTTATTTTCAACAAACAATTCAGGCCACATAGACTCATTGATTTCTGCAATTCTTGTTAAATCTCTAAAAGAATCCCCTGTAAAATCTACCAAATGTGAATTATCTGTTACATTCATCAACGAAACCGCAATAACATGTGTCAATTGAGATAAAAAGCCAATCATCTTATCATGCTCTTCTGCACTCAATTCTGATATTTTTGTAAAGCCAAGAATTTCAGCTAAAGAATGTGCTGCAGCAATTGCTTCCTTTGAATTTGAGTTCGTCGGAACGATAATAAAGTTTGCTTCTGTGAATTTAGAAGCATCTGCATATCGAATGCCTTTAAACTCTTTTCCAGCCATTGGATGACAAGCAATAAATTCAACATCTTTTCTTAAAACAGCTTGAATATTGCGAATAACATTTCTTTTCACACCTGTAACATCACTTAACAATGTACCTGAGCGCATATATTGTTGATTTTTTTTGATCCATTCCACAAATGCATGAGGATACAAACAAGAAACAACAATATCTGCTTCCTCTACAACAGAAGGATCTGTACTTCCTTTTACGATCCACCCTTTTTCCAAAGCATAATCTAATGCAGATTGATCAATATCAACACCAATACAAGTAAAACCTTTCTCGCTCAATGCTTGTACATAACTTCCACCAAGTACACCAAGACCAATCACCGCAAATACTGCATTTTTTTTAATCATATTTCACTCCCATTTGTTTCAAATCATCAAAAAAACCTGGATAACTTTTTTCTACTGCTTCGCATCCGTCTATTGTGACATCATCCGCTAAAGTTGCTAGCATACTTAAACACATAACTATACGATGATCATTATGTCCATTTAAAACAACGCTTGACTTCAATGTAGTAGCCCCATGCACGATTACAGTTCCACCATCCGAATGAATATCACAACCAAGCTTTCTTAATTCTTCTTCCATAGCCGCAATACGATCACTTTCTTTGATACGCAATCGTTCACAATGCGTAAAGATTGTTGTCCCTTCACATTGTGTTGCTAAAGCAAACAAAGCCGGTCCTAAATCCGGACAATCAGCCAACGAAATCTCTGTACCATGTATGGCATCTGCAGAAAAACGATAACCATTGTCAATTTCTTCTACATGTCCACCCATTTGTTTCACAAAATCCACAATCACATGATCTCCTTGATGAGAAGAATGATTTACATTGCACACATCCACCGTTCTTTTATGAATCAATGCCATTTCAGCAAAAAAAGCCATTTGTGAATCATCACCTTCAACAACTGTATCTGCACACGCATAATTTTGTTTTCCAGCAATATGCAATTGCTGATTTAACATAGAACAATGAATGTTTGCTCTTTCCAAAGCATCCATAGTGAGCCTTACATATGAAGCAGATTCAAAAGGCGGTAATATTTCGATACAACTATCTTCTTTGCACAAAGGTAATGCAAACAATAAACCAGAAATAAATTGCGAAGAAACATCTCCTCTAACACAATACCTTCCGCCGCATAACGGACCTTGCACAATCAGCACAGAATCCTTCTTTTCAAAAAGCAATCCCTTTTCTTGGAATAACGTCTCATATACAGTTTGTGGTCGTTCCATCAATCTACCATGACCCGTAAACTTAACTTCTTCACTCAACAAAGCAGCAATAGGAATCATAAAACGCAACGTACTGCCAGACTCATTGCAATCCAATATTTCCCCATCATATTTCAATTTTCCACTACATCCATGTACAAGAATGCCATCTTCTCTTCTTTCAAAGCGAACCCCAAGATGTTGTAAAACAGACATTGTTGCCTTCGTATCTTTGCTTTCCGTAATCCCTCGAATAAATGAATCTCCAGAAGCTAAAGCCGCAACAATCAATGCTCTATGAGAAAGAGACTTACTAGAAGGCAATGTTACCCGTGCATTTTCCTTTATTTTTTGACGATAAAAATGTACTCGCATACTACATATCCCTACCAATCGCATTTGCTATAGAAGTGCATTTTCTAACAACTTCAGCAAACTTTTCTGGTTTTAACGATTGGGCCCCATCGCTCCAAGCTTGTTCTGGATGATCATGAACTTCAATGATCAATCCATCTGCTCCAGCTGCTACTGCAGCCATGGAAACAGATTCAATATATTTCCAATCTCCTGTAGCATGAGAAGGATCGATAACGATTGGAAGATGCGTCTTTTCCTTAATGATTGGAATCACAGCTAAATCTAATGTATTTCTCGTATATCTTTCAAATGTACGAATTCCTCTTTCACAGAAGATAACATTTGGATTGCCGCTAGCCATGATATATTCTGCAGACATGATCCAATCCTCGATCGTAGCTGACATACCTCGCTTCAATAATATAGGTTTCTTTGTTCTCCCAACAGCTTTCAATAAATCAAAATTTTGCATATTTCTTGCACCAATTTGTATCAAGTCAACATTTTCAACAAATTCATCCAATTTATCTGCACTCATCAATTCAGAGACAATTGGCAGACCTGTTATTTCACGTGCATGGACCATATCTACAATACCTTCATACCCTAGACCTTGGAAAGAATATGGAGAAGTACGCGGTTTATACGCACCACCACGAATGATTTTCGCCCCAGCATTTTTAACTTCTTGGCCAATTCTGCAAATTTGCTCATCCCCTTCTACACACCATGGCCCTGCCATTACAACGATAGGTTCATTACCTCCAATCTTGACACCACCAACGTCTACAATCGTATCTTCTGGATGGAACATGCGATTTGCCAATTTATATGGAGCAGAAACACGTGTCACATTTTCTACACACGTATTGGCAAGAATATCTCTCTCATCAATATGTGCAGTATCTCCAACCAACCCCCATACATTAAATTCTTCTCCAATACTTGTATGAATCTGAACACCTTTTGCTTCCAATTCTTTATGTAACGATTGGATTTCACTTTCTTGTGCATCTTTTTTCAAAGTAATGATCATATTATCTCCCTATTGCTTTCTTGCAAATGTTTCGTACTGTTTTATCTACAGCACCATTATTCTCAATTTCTATATCCCTATATTTTGTATACAACGGCAATCTTTCTTCATACATCTTTTTTACCGCTTCTTCACTACTAGAAAGAGGACGAGAATCACTAGGGTATAGATGAGATAGATCACGTTTTAGGTAAACAACAATGCCGTTTTCACTCAAATAGCGCATTGTCTCTTCCGTTTTAATAACGCCTCCCCCACAACTAATAATTTCACCACTAGCATTTCTATGACTCTTTGCCACTTCTGTTTCGATATTTCTAAAATATGCTTCACCACGTTTCTCAAAACAAGTTTTTATAGATGTGCCTAATGTATCAACAATTTCATCATCCATTTCCACAACATGACGATTCAATTTTTCACCTAATGCTTGTGCAATCGTAGATTTACCTGCAGTAGGCATACCTATCAAAACAATATTTCTTCTCTCTCCTAATAATTGATGCATGCAAGGTTCAATTAGACTTTGATTTAATTTTTTATGTAAAAACAATTCATCAGCCGCAAATGCTTGTCTAACAAGCATTTCAAACCCCGCCAAAGTGCGTATACCTTGCTTTTTTGCATCAAATAATAATTTTGTACGCAATGGATTCGCAATGATGTCCACAACAAACATCAAATGATCAAATCGACAAACATCTATTGGTGACGCATCACAATTTGGATACATGCCAACAGGTGTAGTATTTACGATACCATCAAATGTATGTTCCATTTCATACAAAGTATCATAGGTAATTACACCATCACGTTTAGTACGAGAAACAAGCGTTACATGTGCACCTAACTCCTGCAAAGCTAAAGAAACTGCTTTCGATGCTCCACCCGTTCCTAATACCGCAATATTTTTTTCATTAACTGCAATATGATTCGCCAAAAGCATATCGCGAAAACCAATATAGTCAGTATTATATCCAATAAGGTTTTCTCCATCTTTTACAATACAATTCACTGCACCAATTTTCTTACAAGCAGGATCCAAAACATCTAAATACGGAATAACTTCTTGCTTATATGGAATTGTGACATTCACACCATCAAAATCTTTTGTCCGTAAAAATGTATCCAATTCCTCAGGTTTTAATTCATACATTGAATATGGATAATGATTAAAATGCGCATGAATTTCTTTTGACCAACTATGTCCAAGAGGATAACCTATCAAGCCAAATTTCATTGTTTTTCCCCTCCAAAATACACTGAACCAAAACGCGTAATCAATAAATCTGCCACTGTAATTGCACTCATTGCATCAACAACGACTCTTGCACGATGAATGACTGCTGGATCATGTCTACCATGTATTTCAACATCCACATTTTCTTTTGTTTGAAAATTCACTGTTTTTTGTAGTTGTGCAATAGATGGCGTAGGTTTAAAAACCGTTTTAAAACGAATAGGCATACCATTAGTAATACCACCATTAATACCGCCATTATGATTTGTTTTTGTTATAATTTCTTTTCCATGCATACAAAACGCATCATTTGCTGCAGAACCATACATGTTGCTAAAATCAAAACCACTGCCAAATTCCACGCCTTTACAAGCAGGAATAGAAAACAAAGCATGTGCCAAACAAGACTCTACACTATCAAATTCCGGTTCTCCAACGCCTGCGCACAAACCTGTTATAGCAGTATCTAATACACCTCCTACAGAGTCCATATGATTTCTTGCATCTTCTATCAACGCAATCATTTGTTCTCCTTTTTTTTCATCCAACACAGAAAATGTTTTTGCATTACACAATGCAATATCTTGTTCAAGATGCTTTTCATCAAAAGGACGATCTTCAATATGCATCATTTTAGAAATATGTGTACCTATAGTAATGCCCTTTTCTTGCAACATACAAATACAAATGGCGCCACAAACAACCAAAGGCGCTGTAAGTCTACCCGAAAAATGACCACCACCACTTGCATCTTCGTACCCTCTATACTTCACATGTCCAGCATAATCAGCATGTCCTGGTCGTGCGATATTCTTTAGCGCATTGTAATCAGAAGAATGTACGTTTTTGTTTGGAATTACGAATGCAATTGGTGTCCCTTCTGTATATCCATCTTTGATACCTGATAGAAATTCAGGAATATCATCTTCTCTTCTTCCTGTTGATATCGTACCTGCAGCTTTTCTTTGCTGCATCATTCTAGCAATGATATCGTAGTCGATTTTCACACCACTAGGAACACCATCCAACACGGCACCAATTCCTTTTCCATGTGACTCCCCAAACAAGGTCACACTCAAATTATTTCCAATTACATTTTTCATTATAATTTCTCCCTGATCTTTTCCAGTGACCAATCTTCTATATACCCTTTCCCAATCTCATCGACTTGTACAATAGAAATATGGTCATGATCTGCTTTTTTATCATTCTTCATTAACGCAAAAACTGCATCTGCATCATATTCACACTGCACTGGTAAATGCATTCTCTCCAAAACAACCTTCAATCTTTGACGAATCTCATCATTTTCTAAAATCTGCAGCATTCCTAAACCAACGCATTCTCCATGATAATATCCATTCATACCAAAATACGACTCAAAACCATGTCCATATGTATGACCAAAATTCAGCAGCTTTCTTTCTCCTGTTTCATTCTCATCATTTTCAACAACTTCTTTTTTTATATTTAAACAACGCATAATGATTTCATCAATATGTTGCTCATAATCATCTCTTTCAAACAACGAAAATAACACCGGATCTTTGATCAAACCTTCTTTTACCGCTTCAGCTAATCCATTATGGAAATGCCTACGAGATAATGTAGATAAAGTGTCTGGGTCCACCAAAACCATATCTGGCTGCCAAAAAGCACCTATGCTGTTTTTTACACCATTAAAATCTATCGCAGTCTTCCCACCAATAGAAGAATCAATTTGTGATAATGAAGTTGTAGGAATGTTAATATAAGAAACACCGCGCATATAAATAGCTGAAGCAAACCCAGCCATATCTCCAACAACACCTCCACCTAGTGCAATCACAGTATCTTTTCTAGAAACATGTGCTTGTTGCATTGCTTTTAAAATATCTTGTAATGTATCAATATTTTTATTAGCTTCACCATTTTTAAATACAAACATACATGCTTCTGGATATTGCTTTTTCAACAAATTTCTCCATTTTTCGGGTACACCATCATCTGAAACAATAAACACTCTGCCTTGTCTGCCAATAACTTCTTTTGCCTTTGCCAAAATGCCTCTTTCTAAATAAATAGAATACGTCTTAGACTTGGCATGCATAATAATTTCCATAATCATTGGTATATATAAATTAGCTCATCCAGCTGAGTTAAATCTATATACATCTCCTTT
>CALBJM010000029.1 GCA_937893225.1 uncultured Erysipelotrichaceae bacterium
CCAATATAGCAATTCTAGTTTCTTCCATAATTTTCCTCCGTTGGTAATGTTACTTGTTCCAATATACCATTCAAATATGCAATGGCAATACCATAATTTGTCATTGGTACATTGGCGTATTTTGCGTGATTAATGCGGTTCATGATATATCTGCGATTAAACATGCATCCACCACATTGAATGATAAGATCATATTGCGAAGCATCTGCAGGAAAATTCGTGCCCGCTTTGACTTCGATTTGTAGATCAGGACTGATTTTTTTCCGTAATAGATTTGGTATTTTCACTCGTCCAATATCTTCTTCGACTGGTGCATGTGTACAACATTCAGCAATGAGTACTTTTGCATCTTTTTTGAGTGTTGCGATTGCTTTGGCACTTTCTGCATAATAGCGAATATCCCCTTTCATGCCTGCCATAAGTATTGAAAACGATGTAAGCTTTGTGCCTTTTGGTACAAGTGGAGCAATAGTATGAAAGACTTGGGAATCAACAATAACAAGTTGTGGTTGTTTTTTACAATTTTCTAAGGCTTCCAAAAATTCTTCTGTTGCCACAGAAATGATCTTACAATGCTTGTCTAATAAGTCACGGATTGCCATAGCTTGTGGCTGAATGAGTCTACCAACAGGTGCTTCAGCGTCTTGCGGCATAACGAGTATGACTGTGTCTCCTTTTTGTACCATTCCATCACACATATTTCTTTTTTGTTGTGTGCCATTAGCAACATGGATCAACATGTCTCTAAGTACTGGTAAGCCCCAGCCACTCATCATACTGATAGCAACAAAAGGAATGTGAAGCTTTGCTTCTAAATGTGCTATTTTTTCTTCTCTTGTTTCTTCACTGAGTTCATCACTATGTGAAAGAATGCCAATACATGGAATGTGTTTTGCCTTGATTTCTTGTAGAAAATCTTCTTCTACAGAAGTATCTGTATGAGAAAATAAGAGAAACGCGATATCGGTTTGTTCCAAAGCTTCATAAGTTTTTTCAAGACGTTCTTTTTTGAGTGGTGTTGTGTCGTCTAGACCAGCGGTGTCCAAAAGAACACATGCTCCAATACCATGAATTTCGATTGGCTTTTTCACAACGTCTGTTGTTGTTCCAGGAATGGAAGAAACAATGGAAGCAGATTGTTTTGTGATCAAGTTTACAAGAGAGGATTTACCTGCATTGGTCCTACCAAAGATACCAATGTGTGTACGATTTGCTTGACTTGTTGTTTGTGCCATATATTACTCCTTATTTCGTAGTGGAATGAGTGTGTGATACACTTCTCCTTGGATTTTACATTTCAATAAGTGTATATCGATACCAAATGTTTTTTTACAATTTTCTTCTGTAAGAATATCCATTGTATTACCTGTAATAGCTGTTTTGTCTTGTAATAAGAGAAGGGTTTTATCAGCAATATCCAACGCGTGATCTGGATAGTGTGTATTAAATATAACCGTGAGGTTATTTTGCTTGGCTAGTTTTTTTAGGAGTTGTAAAACGATTTGTTGATTTGCGTAGTCTAGTCCAGTTTCTGCTTCATCTAGTACCATGACTTCTGGTTTTGTACAAAGTGCGCGTGCAATATACGCAAGCTGCATTTGTCCGCCAGAGATTTCATTGATATTGGCGTCTTGGATATGCGTAATACCGCATAGTTCCATAGCTTCTTGTGCAATTTGTTCATCTTGTTTTGTTGGCATAGAAAACAAATGGAGATACGCACTTCTGCCCATCAAAACAGTATCTTTGACAGAACAAGGAAAGGGTTGAAAATGGGATTGTGGTACATAGGCTACCTTCTTCCAAAATTCGTTTTCTTTATATTGATTGCGTGGTTTATTTTCAAACCATGTATCGCCACTGTCCCATTGCAAAAAGCCTAACATGCATTTTAAGAGCGTTGTTTTTCCTATCCCATTACTGCCTAATATAGAAAGAATTTTTCCTTTTTCTATTCCAAAAGAAATATCTTTTAAAACAGGATGTTGTGCATCATATGCAAAACTCCCATTTTTCACTTCAAATATCATATGCGAATGCCTCCTGTTTT
>CALBJM010000030.1 GCA_937893225.1 uncultured Erysipelotrichaceae bacterium
GCTCATTCTTCTCCAATCGCATTTCCTGTATACAATTGATAGTATCTACCTTTTTTCGCAATTAATTCAGCATGATTTCCACGTTCAATGATTCTCCCATTTTCTAATACCATTATACAATCGGAATTTTGAACAGTCGAAAGACGATGTGCTATCACAAATGTCGTTCTCCCTTTCATCAAAGCATCCATGCCTTTTTGAACCAATGATTCCGTACGTGTATCAATTGATGAAGTTGCTTCATCTAAAATCATTGCTGGAGCATCAGCAACCGCAGCACGTGCAATTGATAATAATTGTCTTTCACCTTGTGACAATGTACCGCCATCAGATGTTATCGTTGTTTGATAACCTTGTGGTAATCGACGAATAAAACCATCTGCATTGGCTAATTTTGCCGCAGAAATACACTCTTCATCTGTTGCATCTAGTCTACCATAGCGAATATTATCCAAGATCGTGCCAGTAAATAAGTGCGTATCTTGCAAAACAATGCCGAGTGATCTTCTAAGGGATGATTTTTTAATTTTGTTAATATTGATATCATCATAGCGAATCTTTCCATCCGCAATGTCGTAAAAACGGTTGATTAAATTCGTAATCGTCGTCTTTCCTGCACCAGTTGATCCTACAAAAGCAATTTTTTGCCCAGGCATACCATACAAGGTCACATTGTGCAAAACGGTTTTCTTACCATCATATGAGAAATCCACATCATCCATTGTGATCTTTCCTTCCATTTTTCGATATGTTATCGTTCCATCCGCTTTATGAGGATGTTTCCAAGCCCAAACACCTGTACGATGATCACATTCTTCGAATGATCCATCCGCATGTTCAATTACATTCACCAGTTCTACATAGCCATCATCTGTTTCACTTTTTTCATCCAATAAATCAAAGATTCTTTCTGCACCAGCCATTGCAGAAGCTACAGAATTAACTTGTTGCGAAATCTGCGTAATTGGTTGTGTAAAGTTCTTATTCAATGTCAAGAAAGAAACGAGTGTTCCTAACGTTAAACCTGTAAAACCATTCAATGACATCACCGCACCAATAACAGCTATCAAAACATAAGATATGTTCCCCAAGTTTGCCATGATCGGCATCATTAAATTTGCAAAAGTATTTGCATTTTTTGCACTATTTCGTAAGGCTTCATTACACTTTTCAAAGCCTTCAATTGCTTTATCTTCATGGCAAAATACTTTGACAACTTTTACGCCTTCCACCATTTCTTCTACATAACCGTTCATTTTTCCTAAAGCTTTTTGTTGATCAACAAAATACTTTGCACTTTTACCACCAATTTTCATTACAACAATCATCATGATTGCTATCATGCATAAGGATACAAAAGTTAGCGGTATTGACAACAACAGCATTGAAACAAATGTTGATACGATCGTAATACTAGAAGACAAAACATTCGGAATAGTTTGTGAAATAACTTGTCGCATCGTATCTACATCATTTGTATACACAGACATAATATCGCCATGTGCATGTGTATCAAAATAGCGAATCGGAAGTGTTTGCATATGTGAAAATATTTCATCACGCATTTTTTCCATTGTTCCTTGTGATACTGTTACCATAACACGGTTATACACAAAGCTAGCAACAACACCAATCAGAATAACAACGATAAGTTTCAAAATAGCTTGTGCTAGTGGTTCAAAATCTGTAGAGCCATTTTTAATCATTGGCATAATATAGCTATCAATTAATGTTTTTTGGAATAATGTACTTTGAAACATACAAAAAACAGAGATGAAAATACATGCCACAACAAGAATCATATGTGGTGTATAATCTTTTAACATATATTTCATAACTCTGGAAAAAGTACCTTTTTTAACCTTTTTTACAGGTTTCATTTGACCTCTAGGCATAAAAATCCTCCCTTCTAGTCTGCTTGTGGCTTATCAAAATCACCACCTGCTTTATTTTGTGCTTCTTCGATTTCTCGATAAATTGCATTGTTCTTTATTAAATTCTCATGCGTATCAAAACCAGAAATTTTTCCATTATCGATAACAAGAATTCTATCTGCATTTTTCACAGAAGAAACCCTTTGTGAAATAATAATCTTTGTGGTATCTGGAATCATTTTTGCAAATCCTGACTGTATCTTTGCATCTGTTGCTGTATCTACAGCACTTGTTGAATCATCCATGATCAAAACTTTAGGATGTTTCAATAAAGCACGTGCAATACACAACCTCTGCTTCTGCCCACCCGAAAAGTTATTTCCGCCTTGTTCAACATATGTCATTAATCCATCTGGCATTTTTTTCAAAAATTCGTCTGCACAAGCAAGTTCACAAGCTTTCCAACACGCTTCTTCACTTGCATCTTCTTTGCCCCATCTCAAGTTATCCAAAACAGTGCCAGAAAACAAAACATTTTTCTGAAGAACAACGGATACTTCATTACGCAATACTTCAACATCGTAAGCTTTGACATCTTCTCCACCTACATAAACGCTCCCTGCTGTGGCATCATATAAACGAGAAATCAAAGATACTAATGTACTCTTACCAGAGCCTGTTCCACCGATGATACCAATCGTTTCACCAGAATGTATATGAAGATCCACATCATTCAAAACATCTTCTCCATTTCCTGAAACATAAGAAAAGAAAACATGATTAAAATCGATTGTACCATCTTTTACTACACCTAATGCATTTTCAGGACTCACAATATCTGATTCTTCCATCAAAACAGCAGAAATTCTACGCACTGATGCAATTGACATCGTTATCATAACGATAACCATACTAAACATCATCAAAGACATCAAAATACTCATAATATAGGAAAACATGGATGTCAGCTCACCTGTCGTCAAAGTTCCGCCAACGATTTGATGTGCACCAAACCAACTTAATGCAATTACACATCCATACACGGCTAAGTTCATAACAGGATTCACAAGAGCCATCATACCTTCAGCTTTTTCAAAAAGCTTTCTTAAGTTTTTTGCTGCCTTTGCAAACTTTTGTGTTTCATATTTTTCACGAACATATGCTTTTACAACTCTTACACCTGTTACATTTTCTTGTACCTCTGCATTTAAATCATCATACTTATTAAATGTTTCAGAAAACACTTTATTCACATTTGGTAATAAGAAAATAAGAATGATAGCTAAAAAAAGGACCGCAACAAGAAATATCATACTCAATGAAGGAGAAATCATCACACACATAACAACTGACATGATAAACATCAGAGGCGGTCTTATAGCAATACGAATCAACATCATGAATGCGTTTTGTAAATTTGTTACATCTGTTGTCAATCTTGTAACTAGCCCTGCAGTAGAAAAACGATCAATGTTAGAAAATGAATATGTCTGTATCTTTTTATACATCCCATCTCTTACATTCGATGCAAAACCTGTAGAAGCTTCCGCTGAATACTTACCTCCCATTGCTCCACAAAACAATGACACAAAAGCAAGTAAAAGCATCAATACTCCATACCCTACAACAGCTGACATATCGCCATGATTGATGCCTTTATCAATCAATGAAGCAGTCACAAAAGGAATCATTACTTCCATCAAAACTTCTAACGCTGTAAACACAGGTGTTAATATTGTAGCTTTTTTATATTGTCCAATATATTTTTTCAAAGTTTTAAACATCACTCTTCCTCCTTACTTAAAGCACTATATAAACGATCTAAATACAAATCAAATTGCTTCATTTCCTCTGAAGAATATAAGCTTCGCATCTTCTTTTCAGATCGTTCCATCATTATTTTTGATTTTTCACAAATTTCATACCCTTTATCAGTCAATTCAACAAGTTTTATGCGCCTATCCGTCGGCGAAATGTAAGAAGATACGATTTGCTTTTCTTCCATTCTCTTCACAATTCCAGCCATAGTAGCTTGTGATACATGGAATTTATGCTCAATTGCTTTCAAAGTAGATATATGATTTTCACAATGTATCAAGTAAATCAATATATGATGTTGTGAAAAAGTTAAGTTCATTTCTTGCATTTGTTCATCTGCTTTTTTCAATAAAAGATCATTGATCTTTTTTATACGAAAACCTATATCAACATATTCTTTCATGTCTTTCCTCCTCATTTAATATATGTAATACATCAAAAATATTGCCATTACATTTTATGCATGGATATTTTATAGCATTCTAATAGTATGCTGTCAATAGCATGCTATTGCTTATTCGTAAAAAAAAGTAACCATCATTGATAGCTACTGTTTCATGATAGTTTCTTCCGCATCTTTTATCCATTGATCCATGCGTGAAGCAATGGATTGAAAACCTAATTTACTAGATGGTAAAGACGGTTTTTGATAAGAATGTGGATGACGTGTCTTTCTAACCCTAGGTTTATTTAATGCTTTTAAAGAAAGACGTGCCTGATGATGCTTCTTATCAAAATCGATAATTTTCACTTTAATTTGATCACCAACTTGCACATATTTGGAAATATCCTTTACAAAACCATCACTAATTTCCGAAATATGGATCAATCCTGTATTTTGACTATCTAAAGCAACAAATGCACCATAAGGTTGGATGCCCGTAACTTTTCCTTCAATGATCATACCTGTTTTATACTTCATATACATACTCCGTGCTAAAGTATAACACATTCGAATCATTTCAGTTGCATGCATCCTAGAATTTGATAAACTTATTCGTGGAAAAGAGGCATCTTAAATGACAGAAGAAGAAAGAATCAATAAG
>CALBJM010000031.1 GCA_937893225.1 uncultured Erysipelotrichaceae bacterium
CCTAATGCAATAGCGTTGCGTGCATAATCAGAAGCAACTGTTTCAGCTTCTTCTTGAGAATCATGAATATACTGTGCAACTTCTGCTTCAGTTTTCTTTTGTACGATTTCCATCAATTCTTTTTTTGCATCTTCTTGAGACAAGAGTGCAGTTTGTTCAAGAACAGATACTTGTTGATCAATTTTTTCTTGTAATTCTTCTTCTTTTTTGCTTAGGTTTGCAAGCTTGTTATCGACAAGTTTCTCTTTATCGTTAAGTTTCTTTTCTTGGCCCTTTAAATTTTCTTCACGAAAATTCAATCCGTCTTCACGGCGTAAAAGATTATTTTCAGTTTTCTGAATTTTATCTCTTTTATCCTTCAGCTCTTTTTCAGCTTGCAACTTCATTTCATAAACTTGCTGCTTACCATCAAGATTAGCCTGTCGGATTAATGTCTCAGCCTTGGAATTTGCCTCTTCAATGATCGTTTGACTCTTTTCTTGGTTACGATTCAAACCCATTTTAGTAGCAATCCACATCAGGATTCCGCCTACAACAATACCTGCAACCACAGCAATTATGATTTCTACTGGCATTTTCTATCCTCCATAAATGTTGTGATTCTTTTTGAGAATTTATCCCACGCTCAATTATACAATTATCGCTTATTTTTCACAAGCGATAAAGACGTGCAAATTGCATGCATCACGGATTTCGGCAAAGCGATAACTTGATGGGATCCCCATTCTAATGATGCAGCATATTTATCCGCAATCGTGACTATGATTCCCTCTTTTGTCGTAGGTTTTCCTTTTGCTGAAGGCCACATATGATGTAAGATACAATCTTCTTCGACCGGATTAACTGCAAAATACTTTTTCGCATTCAATAAAGCAATTTTAGGATGTACTTCTGCATGTCTACCACTTAATGGTAAGTTTTTACAACCACTCTCATACAAATAAAAATCATGCAGCATAGCACCCCTTGCACAACTTCTTGCATCTAATCCTGCTTTTTTTGCCATCAAAAATGAGTACCAAGAAACATTTAAACAATGTTGATAACGCGTAGTATAACGGTGATGTACAAAATGCTTTAATTGTTGATATTCAGGAATAGATGGTATATCACAAACGTCTCTTAAAAATTCCATGCAAAGCTCATCGCTTGCATCAGAAAATATACGTTTTGAACCCAATACTTTTGTCATATGTTTAGTCTAATTCTTTATATTAAAAAAAGCAAAATTCCACTCAATATTCCTAACATTGCTCCAACTACAACATCACTCACGAAATGTACACCGCCAATAACACGAATCACACCTTCTATGATTGCTAAAAAAAATAAAACACGACCAATTAGCACATTGTAATACAATACTGCCATAGTAATAACAAATGCCGAAAAAATATGACGCGATGGCATAGCATTGTTTTTTGTATCTTTAGAAATCATAGGAATAGAATGAAAAACTTCATATGGGCGCTTTCTTCCAATTTTTTTTCTTGCATAGGAAACAATGCAAAAACTTGCTCCTGGAATGCAGATCATTTTCAAAAGATCTTGTGCATGATAAAAAAATACATACAATAGCAGCAGAGGATATATGCCATAATACAGGTATGTCAAAAACGTGTTGCCTAAACATATCACAGTCTTATACGGATTTGCTTTTTGATAAATCTTTAAATAAATACTTTCCCAATTCATAAATCCATTTTCTCGTATTCATCATCCTATTTCAACTATTCCACAAAAAAGAAGCAACCATTAGGCAGCTTCTTGTGTTTCTTGTTGTTCATCTTGCGGATACATAACTTCCTTTAATTGTGCAGATACTTTTTCCTCAAATTCAGGATGTGATTTCAAATACTCACGAACAGAATTGATACCTTGTCCGATCTTTTCTCCTTCATAAGAGAACCAAGCACCAGCTTTTTCAATAATATCATTTTCGACCGCAAGGCTAATCAATTCATCTGCATGAGAAATACCTTCTCCATATATGATATTGACCGTTGCAGTTTTAAATGGTGGAGCAACTTTGTTTTTTACAACTTTGATCTTTGTCACGTTCCCATATGCATCTCCGCCATTTTTAAGTGTTTCACTTCTTCTAACATCCAATCGAACGGAAGAATAGAATTTTAAAGCTCTGCCACCTGGCGTAGTTTCTGGATTACCAAACATGATACCTACTTTTTCTCTCAATTGGTTAATAAAGATAGCTGTAGTATTGGAATGATTCATAACACCAGCTAATTTACGCATTGCTTTTGACATCAATCTAGCCTGTAAGCCAACACTTGCATCACCCATTTCACCATCTAATTCAGCTTGTGGAACAAGTGCAGCAACAGAGTCAACTACAACTAAGTCGATTGCACCACTCTTGATCAATAGTTCAGTAATATCTAATGCTTGTTCACCAGAATCAGGTTGAGAAAGAATCAGTTCATCAATATCTACCCCTAAATGTTTTGCATATACAGGATCAATAGCATTTTCTGCATCAATAAATGCACATCTACCGCCTTGTTTTTGACATTCAGCAATGGCATGCAAAGCTAATGTTGTTTTACCACTTGATTCAGGTCCAAATATTTCAATGATTCTACCCTTAGGATAGCCCCCAATACCAAGTGCTTTGTCTAATGCCAATGACCCACTAGGAATCGCATCTACAGAAACTGCAGCACGATCACCTAGACGCATGATGGAACCTTTCCCATATTCTTTTTCAATTGCTTTTAATGCATCTTGCAACAATTGATCTTTTTTTTCATCTGTTAAGACTTCCGTCTTTTTTTCTTTCGTTGCCATCGTATAATCTCCTTACGATACTATATTCACATTTATTTTAAAAAATCCATAAATCAGATAGATTCCATGATATCTTCTTTCATCTGATTAAAATACTGTACACCCGAAGCAAAAGATACAAGCGCACTTAACCACAACATGATATCGCTAACAGGTAAATTTAATAAAGCGAAAGGCAAGTTATTTAAAAGAACCAAAGCAACTGTTACCATCTGTAATACTGTTTTCAGCTTTCCCATCATACCTGCAGCAACAACTTTTCCATTGCTAGCAGCCATCATTCTGCACCCATCTACAAATGTATCACGTGCAATCATTATAATAACTGGAATGACGGGAATAATACCTTGGGAAACAAATAGTAAGAACATCGTTGTTGTCAATAATTTATCAGCGATTGGATCAGCAAACTTTCCAAATGTCGTAATCAAATTTCTTGAACGCGCAATATTTCCATCTAATGCATCTGTGACAGCCGCAATAACATAAATCAATAAAGCAACTAAATTAATAATCGATAGATCCACACCACCAACATGCAATGTCAAAGGAACGATGCCAAAAGCTTCATATGGAAATAAGTAAACCAAAATAATAACAGGAATCAAAATAATTCTAAATATTGTAAGTTTATTAGGTAAATTCATAATTACTCCTTTTTCATTAACTTATAAAATATAGCACAAGTTAGTAGTGAACTCTAGCAAGATGCAACAAAAAAACAGGAGAATATACTTCTCCTGTCAATCGCACACAATCATAAGCCATGTTCTGTTTCCCTTGCGGGACGGCAGTCATTTATCTGTGCAAATGCACCCGTATCAAACTTCAATTCGTTCTCTACAGTTCCCCTACCAAATTTGGGTTTCTCGCTTGCGGGGTTTATCTCGTTCCACTTTTGAAGTTTCCTTCAAAACTACGTCACTGTGACACCTTAAGGGTCTCGACCATGGACAATGTCTTTAGGTTTTGACTCCGCCGTCACTAGATATCTAGTGCCTGGCCTTATTTATTGGACCAGCACAAACACTACAGTCATCGCAGACTGTGCGAGCATGGACTTTCCTCTGGACGGACCAGCGGCTGCCTCATGTGTACTATTGCTTGTTATTGAATACTTGTGCTTCTAGTCTAGATAGACGTTTTAGGATATCTACCTGAGAAGAACCATTTGCAAGAATTGGATCCGCATCTTGGCTTGCTCTTTGTTTTCCTTCTACCTCTATGAGTTTTGCACGCAAAGAAGCATTCGTTCTTTCAAGATCCGCCATTTTACGATCCATATCTTCCAACAGACGCTGATATGTCTGGTAATCCTGTATCACCAAATCAAGCATGTGATCTACCTGATCAGGATTGTATCCTTTAAAATCTATATCAAATTCCTTATCAACGATTCCCTGTGGATCAAGATTTAACTTTCCAGCCATACGCCCCTCCTAACTTGTATATTATGCCATCGAAAAGAAACAAACGCAATATAACTTTCTAAATTCTGTGAACAAATGTATAATACCTTATGTAGATTTTAGCTTATGGTAAATTATCCAAACGGACTGAAAAAAACATGGATTGCATCGCAATCCCCTACGACATTTGCTGATCGTGGGATGAATTTAGAAAAAGATATTAACACGACAAATACATACTATCTTTCTATGGACCGCGCAGTGATTCATAAAAAGCCTACGCCTGTACAAATCGTTAAAGTTGATTATCCTAAACGTTCTGCAGCTAAAATCACGGAAGCATATTTCAAAATTCCAAGTACAACAGATTATAACGGTATCTATCGTGGAAAATATTTAGATTTTGAGGCAAAAGAGTGCCAAAGTAAAACCGCTTTTTCTCTTTCTTATATTCATCCACACCAGCTAACGCACTTGGAAGCTTGTATGCGACATGGAGGAATTTGCTTTCTTATATTTCGCTTATCACATTACAATACAGACTATCTTGTAGATGCAAAATTGTTGATTGATTATGTTAAACAATTAAAGCGAAAATCTATACCGTATAGTTGGATTCGAGAAAATGGTCACATTATACCGAGATATTATGGTAGACCCATTCATTATCTAGAAATTGTTGACAAACTCTATTTTAAAGATGAGGAGGATATGCATGAATCTAAACAAGAAGAAAAAAAAGACCAACAATAAACCTATCAACGGAAAACGAAAATTCCACGGCTTGCGCTTTGCGACAATCATTCTCGCTGTATTAGTTGGGTTTGAATTGATCATTGGCAGTGTTGGTGTAGTTGGACTACAGGTGATGTTAAAGGACGAGCCAGAATTGAATTCCGACGATTTCTTTTCTCAAGAGTCTACACTCATCTACGATAGAGAAGGCAATCAAATCGCTGATATAGGCACACAGTTAAGAGAAAATGTTACTTATGATCAATTTCCTGAAGCTCTAGTTGATGCATTCTTGTCCATTGAAGACTCACGTTATTTTAAGCACAATGGTTTCGATATTCCTCGATTTGCAGCATCAACTGTAAACACGCTTCTTCATGGGAATCGTCAAGGTGGATCAACATTCACTATGCAGCTAGTCAAGCTGACATATTTCCAAAATGATGATAAAGGTATTTCTAAAACTGCCGACATCCAATATAAGATTCAACAAATCGACTTGGCTATCAAATTGGAAAAGCAATCTAATAAGAAGGAAATTTTCCAATTATATTTAAATAAAATGAATTTCGGCGGCGTTGGAAACATCCGTGGTGTACAAAAAGCAGCACAACAATACTTTGGAAAAAATGTTTCTGAACTAAATACATCTGAATGTGCGTTATTGGCAGGTATTGTAAATTCCCCATACTACTATGATCCACACAATTATCTAGATCATGCTACAGATAGAAGAAATGTCGTTCTCTCTATGATGCTGAGACATGGATATATTGATGAAGATGAATATAAGTTGGCAAAGAGCATCAAAGTTGAAGACTTATTGATTGATCCTACAACGACGCTTACAGATACGAATTATAAATATCAAGCATATATTGATGAAGCAATCAAAGAAGCACAAAATGTGACTGGGCAAGATCCAATGAATGTATCTATGCAAATCTATACAGCAATGGATCCTACAGCACAAGATGCGGTAGAAGATATTCTTGCTGGCAACAATCCAAACGTTACATTTGCTGATGATTTAATGGAAGCTGGCGTTATTTCTGAAAATAACCAAACAGGTGAAATCGTTGCTATCGGCGGTGGTCGTAACTATGCCCAAGGTGGTTCCATGTTATTGAATCACGCAACAGATCAATACAAGCAACCTGGTTCAGCTGTTAAGCCTTACTTAGATTATGCTTTAGCATTTGAATATCTTGGATGGGCAACAGACCATGAATTAATTGATAAACCTGTCTCTTATGGTAATTGGACTTTCAAAAATGCGAATGGCCAAT
>CALBJM010000032.1 GCA_937893225.1 uncultured Erysipelotrichaceae bacterium
GCTTTCTGTGCGTGTTCCTGAAATAAGATTCATATAATCATTGTAATCCTTTTTCTAAGATTTGGCCACATAAGTGATAGGAGCTGTCTATTGTTCACAAATTTTTCACAATTTATCATGGATGTGCATGAGAAAGGGATTACAGGAATGAAAAAGAGTTTATTGTCATGTTTATTAGTTGGTGTGATGAGTGTTTCTCTTGTTGGTTGTTCAAGTAATGCAGGCAGCAATGCAGGGGCAACAAAAGATGGCACTTACACAGCTAGCGCAAAGGGCTTTGAAAATGGTGAAGTAAAAGTTACGATTACAGTGAAAGATGGAAAGATCACAGATGCGGATGTTGATTCATCTAGCCAGTCAAAAGGATATGGTCAAGATGCTGCTGAAGGTTTAGCAAAAGAAATCGTTGAACAGCAATCTGGTGATATCGATGTTGTTTCTGGTGCTACAGCTACAAGAAATGCGGTTAGTGAAGCTGTGGAAGATTGTATGAAGCAAGCTGGCTTCAATACATCTAAGAAAGCTGGAGAAGATGAAACATTAGAAGCTGACGTTGTTGTTGTTGGTATGGGTGCTTCTGGTACTACTGCAGCATTGAGAGCAGCTGAAGGTGGTGCAAAAGTTATCGGTGTAGAAACAACAGAAACACTTGGCGGTTTTGGTAATGCTGCACAGGGTATGTTTGCGGTTGGTTCTGTAGAACAGCAAGATCGTTATGGTAAAGATGGTGAAACTACGGATGAAGAATATTGGTTTGATCACTTTACTGAACGTGATAACAATATGGGAAATGCAAAGTTGATTCGTGAATTTATTTCTGAAGCAAAGAATACAGTTTCTTATATGTTGAATCATGGTGTTGGTTTCTTCTTGTCTGAAACAGCACAGCAGATTGCTCATTTTGATACAGAAGTTGTTTATCATAGATGGAATAATGCAAATCCATTTGAATATCTTGGAGATGCATTAGATGATGCTGGTGTAGATGTACATTACAATACAACAGCTAAGTCTATCATTGTTGATAAGGATGGTAATGCAACAGGTGTTAAGTGTGAAAAGAGCGATGGTGGTACATTGACAGTGAATGCTAAGTCAGTTGTTATTTCTACAGGTTCTTTCGCAAATAATGAAGATCTTATGAAGCAGACATTGGGTGAAGATGTGTACGAAAATTGCTTAGTTATGGCTGGTACATATGTTCCTGGTGTTGATATGATGTGGGATGTTGGTGCTGATGAAGGTGAACTTTTGACTATGAACCATGGTGTTAGTACAAAGGGTTGCGATAACGAAACAGTATCACAGTTAACATTGAACTCTCCAATTCTTTGGGTTAATAACCAGGGTAAGAGATTCATGAATGAAGATCTATTGAAAGATACAGTTGAATTTACATCTGCAGTTGTAGCACAGGGTGGCACAGCATATACAATTGTTGACCAGGCTACAGTAGATAGATGGACAGATATGAGCCAAGAAAATACAGGTACTTGGGTACATTATTGGGATCGTTTTGGTATCGTAGATGCTGATGGTAATCCTACAATTTATCATGCGCCAATTTCATCTGATGATTGGAAGGCTGGCTTTGATGAATTGACAGATGCTAAAGAAGGTGGCGTATTCGATACAATTGAAGAAGCTGCTGAATTTATCGGATGTTCTGCAGAAGATCTTCAGGAAACAATTGATAACTACAATGGTTATGTTAAGAGTGGCAAGGATGACGAGTTCTACAAGTCTAAGGATTCTTTGAAGTATTCCGTTTCTGAAGGCCCATATTATGTTACAAAGGGTCATGCTGGTGTATTGGGCGCTCTTGGTGGTGTGAATACAAATGAAAAGCTTCAGGTTTTGAATACAGATCACGAAATCATTAACAATCTCTATGCTACAGGTAATAACGTTTCTGGTATTTCTTATGGTACATACCAGGATGTTGAAGGTGTAGGTCTAGGTTTCTCTTTGACTTCTGGTAGACTTGCTGGTATTGAAGCAGCAAGAAATGCTGGATATGAAGTGGAAGATGATACAACAGCTTTGACAGATACAGGTAAGTCCACAATGAAAGAAGCTACAGAACGTGGCATGGATGGAAATCAAGAAAAGTAATTCTTTGAGCGTTACACAAATCGTGTAACGTTTTCTTTTTGGCAAGATAATGAAAAAAGTCGCATGTGCGACTTTTTATGTGGAGTCAACGAGGATCGAACTCGCGACCTCCTGATTGCGAACCAGGCGCTCTCCCAGCTGAGCTATGACCCCAGTGCTTATATTTTAGCACTATTTGCACTCAAATTTGAGGGATGCTGAGGTATTTGTATATTGTAAGTGAAGAATTGCTCCATTGATCATAGTCATGCTTGGATTTGTGTGACCTATGTCAGCGTTATAGAGTACTGGAATTGTTTGAAAAGCACGGTGTATTGCTTCTTCATATTCCATGCCTGTTTCAGAGGAAGGTAATAGTGTTCTTCCGATGATAATTGCTTTTGTGTTTTCAAACCATCCAGCAAATTGCATTTGTAAAAGTGTTCGATATAAGTTTTCTGCAGATAGTGCAAAGTTATCGAAATACCATATAAATCCATCGTCCTTATATTTTTCGATGAAAGTGTGCGTAGTATCAAATTTTGTGCCGATGATATCTTTTAAACTATCTATGCAGCCACCAATGCATCTTCCACTGACAGATAGGTTTTCAACGGTTGCTTGCCAATGGGATGGTGTGTCAGGTTGATAGCCTTCAACTTCCCATGGCTTAGCATTTTGGTAGGCTTTATAACTTGTTTGTTCTAGTAGATTGCCTTGTATAAATGCAAGGCAAGTTTGGAGATAGTCTGGTAGAGGTACAATATCAAATGAACCAGCATTGCATCCATATAGTGTAGCTACATCACACATTGTTGTATAAGGATACAAAATACTTGTTGGATCGGATGCACCCATAAGCCATTTTGGGTGTTGCTGGAGTGTTTGGAAAGAAATGTAGGGAAGCATTTCATCTAAAAAATCTCCGCCAGCAGCAGCCATAACGAAATTGACAGAGTCATTTTCAAATAAGCTATTGAGTTCAGCACCTCTTTCTTGTGCTGTTCCGCCACGCTCATTGAAAATGCGTACGTTTTTTGTTTCCAAAATGTTGTAGCCTTCTTGCTTGAGTTTGGAAAGGCTTTGTTCAAAACTTTCTAGTTTTTTGCCAACACCTGCACTTGGTGCGCAAATGCCAATAGTATCGTTTTTCTTTAAAAAGGATGGATAAATCATATCTTGCCTCCATATTCAGCAATTATACAGTAAATTGAGTTCGAGAAATATAGTATTTTAATGGTATACTTCTTTTATATGAAACGATTCATAAGTGAAATATTAGTATGTGCATTGGCAATGGGAACATGTGCATGTTCGAGCAATGAAAAGAATGTAAAGGATGGTACTTTTTCTGGTAGTGGAAAAGGGTATGGTGGCAATGTTGTAGCGGATGTGACTTTTTCAAATGGTGTTATTACGAAAATCGACATACAAGAAGAAAATGAAACAAAAACTTGGGCAGCAAGTGCTTTGGAAAATATTCCGAAATACATTATTGGTGCACAATCTATCAATACAGATACCATCACAGGTGCAACTGTTACTTCTGTAGCTATTCAAGATGCAGTTTCTTCTGCAATTCAACAGGCACATGGAGATGTCAATGAGTGGAAGGAAGACGCTACAGGAAAACATACAACAAAAGAAGTTGAAAAAGAGACGGATGTTGTTATCGTTGGCGGTGGTTTGAGTGGCATGACAGCAGCATTGCGGTTACGCCAGCTTGGAAAACGTTGTATGCTTGTAGAAAAAAATAGTGTACTAGGTGGTGCTTTATATTATGGTGGAAGTTATTCGCAATTATATGCAGATGAAGAAGTGAAGAATAGTGCATTTTATGCAGATGATACAGTGTTTTCTAATATGATGGATACATATTTGGCAGATACGGTAGATTGGCAAAAGAAGGATCTAGGCGTTCTTTTTGAAGAAGATGGTAGTGTTAGAAATTATGCACAAGAGAATACCAATATAGGAGAATTACTTTCTCGAGAAGCGGAAGTGTCTGGTGCAGAAGTACTTTTAGATACTTGTGTAACAGGCATTACAAAAGAAGGAGATAGTGTTACTGGTGTGGATGCTATAGATAAAGATGGAAAAATTTATCATATACATGCAAGTGATGTGATACTTGCTAGTGGTAGTGCTTCTTCTTTGTATACATATAATAGTGATGATTTGTTTACCATTGCGGAAGAATCTGGATATCAAGTGAATGATTATCAAAATGCAGAGGCGAAAGCTTGTGTGGATTTGGAAAATGGACAAATCGTAGATGCGTATTATGCTATGCAGAAAGCAATGAATTCTCCGATGGTCTTAGTGAAGCAAAGTGGTGAACGTATTGTACTTTCGCAAAGTGGTAGGCTTGCTTTAAATGAGGCATTAGGAGATGGTGCGTATCTAGTCATGGATGCTAGTGCATATAAAAAATGGAAAGCAAGCTTATTAGAAAGTGTAGACGAAGAAACACGAGATGCACTTTCTATAGATTCATTAAAGAGTGTTTATCATTTTGAGACATTAGAAAAGACTTGCCAACAGGCAGGGGTAGATTATGCAAATTTGTTGGAAACATTGACTTCGTATAATGAAATTGCAACGGATATTTTAGGCAGAAAAATAAAAGTTGGTTTTGATGAGGATGCAGATATTACAATTGTAAAATTGTGCAGCGGTACATATGAACGTGCTGGTGGTATTGTTGTTGATCGTAATTTGAATGTGATTGATCAACAGGGCAATCGTGTAGACAATGTATATGCAATTGGGAATTGTGCTGATGCGCGTATAGATGACAATGAAGGCAGTGAAAATGCGTGGGCTTTTGTGTCTGGAAAGCGTGTTGCGGATATTTTAGGAACGGAATAGGAGTGTGTGTTGCACACTCTTTTTTTGGAGAAGAGTATGAGTAGAGTGTTAATTACAGGTGGTACAGAAGGCATTGGTAAAGCATTTGGTTTATTTTATGCATCTATTGGGTATGATTTGATTCTTGTTGCTAGAAGCGCGTCAAAGTTGATCGATGTGAAAAATGAGATAGAGAATGCATATCCTGTACAGGTAGAGATTCTTGTTTGTGATTTGTCAGTGATTGGTTCTGCACAAAAGTTGTATGATATAGTAAAAGATAGAAATATTGATATATTGATTAATAATGCAGGTATTGGGTATACAGAACAAGCTTGGAAAATCGATATGCAACAAGAAGAGAATATGGTCGTGTTAAATGATATTTCTCTTATGTCTTTGACAAAGTTGTTTTTTAAAGAAATGAAAGAAAATCAGCATGGTACAATTCTCAATGTAGCATCTACCGGTGCATTTCAGCCTGGGCCTTATATAGCTGGTTATTATGCTTCTAAAGCATTTGTTCTTTCTTATACAGAGGCAATTTACGAAGAAGCAAAGGAATATGGTATTCATGTGTATTGTCTTGCTCCAGGACCTGTGAGAACGGAATTTTATGCAAAAAGTGGGGGAAAAAGTCCGCATTTTGCGAAAAGTGCTGAAGATGTTGTTTTGTATACGGTCAAGCATATGAAAGAAAATTGTTTAATCATTCCTGGATTTATGAATCGTATAGTACGTATTTTTCCAAAAAAGATCAGAGTGTTTTTTATCAAAAAAATGAAATATAGGAGTTTAAAAAAGTATGTCTCAAAAAATCGCATTCTTTGACATCGATGGAACACTTATTGATGTTCCAAATGGCTTGTTACATCCAACACAAGAAACAATTCATGCTTTACATGCATTTCAAAGCGCAGGAAATTTGATCATGGTTGCCACCGCAAGAGGAACTGTTCCTCAAACAATACAAGATATTGGTTTTGATGGGTATATTTGTAATGATGGGCATTACATTACCTATCATAATGAAACGATTGCGGATGAACTATTTGATGCAAATCAAATCAAAAGATTACAAGAAACTTTTAAAAAATTTGGTGGAAAAGCAATTTTTGCGGGTCATAGTGGGCAGTGGTGTGATTGTGCAGAAGATCCGTATATCGTCAAGCATAGAGAAATGTTTGTGGGGAGTGCACAGAAACCGAAAGACTTAGTAGAGTCTTTTACAAACCAGGATGTTCATGCAATTAGTTGTTGCGTGTTATTTGATAGTGCTGAAATGTTATGGAATTGTTATGCAATATTAGAAGACGCATTTACAATGATTCCTTATGATAAAGGATTGATTCGTATGGATGTATATTGCAAGGGTTTTTCTAAGGGAAGTGCATGTGAATATATGTATAAAAAATTACATATTGCCAAAGAGGATAGCTATGCGTTTGGGGATGGCGTGAATGATGTGGAGATGCTTCAGCTTGTAGGACATGGCATAGCTATGGGAAATGCAGTAGAGTCATTGAAATGCGTTGCTTCAGATGTTACAGAGTCAGTTGGAAATGATGGTATACAAAAGACGTTTACAAGATATTTTGGTATTATATAAAATATATGTAAACAATTGCTTAATTTTTGATTTTTTATGAAAGATTATATCATACAATGATATAATCTTTTTGCGTTAAGCATGAAAAGAGGAAAACATGAAAAAACACAGTGTTCTAAAGACAATTCTTGTAGCAGGTATGCTTGCAATGACAGGCTGCAGCGTTAAGTCTACAACATCTTCTACTACTACGAGTACAAAGGCAGAATCATTGACAGTGCAATTTGTTCCTACTAATAATGATGGTTCTATGGAAGCAAAAGTTAAACCATTTGAAGAATATTTAAGTAAGAAGTTAGATTGTGATGTTACAGTTACATTAGCAACTGATTATTCTACAATTGTTGAAGCTATGGCTTCTGGACAGGTGGATATTGGTATTATGCCACCAGCAGCATATGTACAAGCTCGTTCTCAGGGTGCGGCTAAAGCAATTCTTTCATCTTCATTAGGCGATTATGATGAAAATGAACAGCCAGTTCCAGATTCAGCAGTTTCTTCCTTCAAAGGTGAAGTCGTTGTAAAGGCAGATAGTGATTTGAAAGATCTTGCGGATTTGAAGGGAAAGACAATTGCTACATTGAGTGCTAACTCTGCTTCTGGTTATATTTATCCAGTTGCTGAAATGAAGGATCTTGGTATTGATCCTACAAAGGATTGCACTTTGATTACAGTGAATGATATTCCTAGTGAATTTACAGCTGTATTGAATGGTCAGGCAGATGCAGCTTTCGTATTTGAAGGTGCGCGTTATGTATTCAAAGATAAATTCGCTGATAATGATTTGTTCAAAGATTTAAAAGTGTTGTATTTGACTAAGGGTGATATTCCTAATGATGCAATTGCGGTTCTTCCTAGTATGTCTGATGCATTACAGCAGAAAGTAAAGGAAGCTTTCTTGGATATGCCAAATGATGAAGAAGGTAAGGAAGCAATGGCGATGTGGAATCATACAGCGTATACAGATGCTGATGAAGCAGCATATGACACAATCGAGTCTTATATCGAAAAAGCTGCGGAGTAAACATGATTGAAATCAAGGATGCTTCAAAAGTTTATAAAAATGGCACACATGCGATGGATCATATCAATCTAACGATTGATGATGGAGATTATCTTTGCATTATTGGTTTATCGGGTGCTGGTAAGAGTACATTGCTTCGTTCAATCAATCGGTTGAATGATATTACAGAGGGCGAAATTCTTATCGATGGTAAGTCGATTACAAAGGCAAATAAAAAAGAGCTTAGAGAGATTCGTACACATATTGGTTTGATTTCTCAACAGTTTAATCTTGTAAAAAGAAGTACTGTACAAAAAAATATTCTTTCAGGGAAATTGGGTACATATAGTACATTGAAGAGTGTATTTGGCTTATTTTCAAAAGAAGATTATGAAAGAGTGAATGAGGTGTTGGAAAAAGTTGGCTTAGCAGATAAATTACAAAGTCGTTGTGATGAGTTGTCTGGTGGTCAACAACAGCGTGTTTGTATCGCAAGAACATTGTTCCAAGATGCTTCGATCGTGCTAGCAGATGAACCAGTTGCTTCTTTGGATCCCGTTACAAGTAATAAAGTGTTAGGTGATCTAAAGATGATCAATGAAACAATGGGTAGAACAGTTATTGTAAATATCCATTCTGTAGAGTTGGCAAAACACTATGCAACAAGAATCATTGGTTTACAAGATGGAAAGCTCGTGTTTGATGGTACACCAGCAGAATTGACAGATGAGAAGTTAAAAGAAATATATAAAGGCAATTATATGCCGCAAGAGGCAAAAGCATGAAAATCAAAGACACAGTGCATTTGCATTGGTATAAACATGTACTTGTTTTGATTTTGATCATATTGTGCTTTGCAACTTCAGCAAATGCGACAGGTGCGGATTTTGGAAAAGTGTTTTCCAATTCTGAACAAGTGCGTATTTTCTTGTCAAAATTGATTCATCCAGATTTTTCCTATATGCCATCTTTGATTGAGCCATTGATCAAGACTTTAAAGATGTCTATATTGGGAACGATTCTTGGTGTTTTATTAGCAATACCGTTTTCATTTCTTGCGACAACGATCGTAACAAAGAATCCAATATTAACTGGTATTGTGCGTTTTTTCTTGAATGTGATTCGTACAGTTCCGAATATGCTTTTAGCGGCAATTTTAGTTTCTATGGTTGGTATTGGTGAAGCAACAGGTGTTTTGACTTTGACGATTTTTACATTTGGTTTAACTGCACAGTTGTTTTATGAATCGATTGAAACGATTGATACTTCTGCTTTGGAGGCGTGTGAATCTGTTGGCGCAAATAAATTGAAAACAGCGGTATGGGCAGTTTGGCCTCAAATGATTCCGAGTATTGTTAGTTATGCATTTTATGCTTTAGAAATCAATGTGCGTTCTTCAACTGTATTGGGATATGTTGGTGCTGGCGGTATTGGTGTAATTTTAAATACGTCATTGGGCTTATTTAAGTATGATCGTGTTTCACTTGTTATCTTGATGATTTTTGTAATCGTTATGATCGTAGATGGCTTATCTGAGTTCATCCGGAGGAAAATTGCATGACATTATTCAAGAAACATAGTGGATTGTGTACATTTCTTGTATTGGCTTTTATTGTTGTGATTTGTGCATATGACTTAGATTACAGTGCATTGGATACATTTTCTTGGGGAACGTTTCTGGATACGTTGAAGCAATTGATGAAACCGGATTTTTCATACTTCTATGATGGAAGTGGGGAAGATGTGTTGTCATTGATTTTGTTGACAATAGCGATTGCGTTTGCCGGTACTGTGATAGGTACGATACTTGCGATACCTTTTACATTATTGTCAGCAAGAAATCTTTGGGGAAAGCATTCAATTGTTCCTCGTATTGGGAAATTTATACTAGATGTTTTGCGTTCATTTCCTGAATTGATCTATGCAATCATTTTTGTAAAAGTTGTTGGTCCTGGTCCTTTTGCGGGTGTTATGGCAATTGGCATCCACCAAATTGGCATGTTAGGTAAATTGTTTGCGGAAGAAATGGAAAAAATGAATGAAGATGCGGTAGAAGCGTGTCGTTCTGTTGGTGCGAATTCTGTTCAGACAATGTTCTATGCTAGAATTCCACAATTGATGCCTATCTATTCTTCTTTGATTTTAAATCATTTTGAAATTGGGGTTAGAAGTGCGTCTACGCTTGGATTAGTTGGTGCTGGTGGAATTGGTGCACCATTGATTTTTGCAATACAGGCAAGAAATTGGGATAAAGTTAGTATTATTCTATTGAGTGTCATTGTGACAGTGTATTTGCTTGATATTTTTACAGGCGTTATTCGAAAGAAATTGAAATAGTATGAGAGTTTTACATTTATCAGATATTCATTATAGAAAATCATACTCCACAAAGAATCCATATGAAGAGATGTTGTCTTCTATGGATTCTTCTTTTAAAAGACTGCAAAGTGTTGTTTCTTGTGTTATGGAAGAGAATCGTATTGATTTGGTTGTCGTGACAGGGGATTTGTGTGATGATGGCAGTGTGGAAGATTATGCGGTTTTGAAATCATATTTTGATACACTTGGCATTCCAGTGTATGTTTGTTTAGGAAACCATGATATGCATGAAAATTTTTATCGTGGCTGGTGTAAAGAAGAGAAAGATGGACCATATCTTTGTGTTTTTGAAAATCAAATGACATGGATTTGTTTTGATAATGCAAAGCATGGGTATGCGAATGGATTTGTTGATGAAATGCGTCTTTCGTGGTTATCGAAGCAATTAAAAACATATAAAAATTGCATTGTTTTAATGCATCATCAATTTGAAGATCTAACGGGTATTCCAGGCTTAGATAAACGTACGCAATTACAAGATGTATTGATGCAAGCACCTCCTTTAGCAATACTGAATGGACATACCCATTGGGCAAAATCTGGTAAGATAGAAAATATTCCGTACTTTACTGCACCATCTGTTAGTTTTCGTGCAGTGAACGAACCAGATGGGAGAATCATTTTTTCGCAATCACAGGGGTATTGTATTTACAATGTGAATGAACATGGTGTTTTTCTAGAAAAGCAAGATGAAATTGCGAGCAAAGAGCTTGCGGTGTGGAGGTAGGAATGAAAAGAATTCGCTTACTTGTAACATCGGATGTACATGGATATGTTTATCCATATAGTTATGCTGATGGGAAAAAACAAAATATTGGCTTTGCGAAAGTAAAAGCTGTTATGGATTCTTTGAAAGATGAAAATACATTGCTTTTAGATAATGGAGATGTTCTAGAAGGTTCTCCATTGTCTTTCTACCATTTTCATTCTCACGCAGATGAAATAGCTCCTATGAGCAAAGCTATGAATCTTATTGGATATGATTATGTGAATGTTGGAAATCATGATTTTAATTATGGTGAAAAAGCATTATTGCAGCATTTAGATGCTTTGGATGCTACTTGCATTAGTGTGAATTGGAAATATAATGCGCATTCAAATTCGTATGTAGTGCGTGAATTTGATGGAACACGTATTGCCTTATTTGGGCTTGTAACAGATTACATTCCACATTGGGAGACGCAAGCGCATATAGCAAATTCTGTATTTGAAGATGTCATACAAACAGCTGAAAAGGTCGTTGCTGAAATACATAAAAAAGAATGTGTTGATTATGTTATTTGTATGTATCATGGAGGGTTTGAAAGAGATTTAGAAACAGGTGTGCCTACAGAGGATTTGACTGGTGAAAATGTTGCCTATGCTTTATTGAAACAAGTCAAAGGTATTGATGTATTACTAAGTGGACATCAGCATCGTTCGCTGCATGGGAAATTGTTTGATACAGTGTATACACAAACTTGTGATAAAGGTTGTGAAGTTGGGTGTGTAGATATCTATCCAGAAGAAAATCGTATTGAGGCACGTATTATTGCGTGTGAAAAAGAGGCTGATGCTTCTGTGCTTGCTTGTGTCCAGCGTGAAGAAAATGCGTGTCAAACATGGTTGGATCAAACACTTGGTACGACAAATGTTGATTTATCAATACAAGATGAAGCAAATGCAAGGCTGCATAAGGCGCAATTGCTTACTTTTTTAAATTTAGTGGAGATGGAAGCTACTGGAGCAGATATTGCTTGCAACCCATTGTTTTTACATGCTACAGGATTTCAACACGAAATTACAATGCGTAATTTGGTGAGTACGTATGTGTATCCAAATACACTTGTTGTTAAAAAAATCAGCGGAGGAATTTTAAAAGCGTATTTAGAAAAAGATGCTGAATTCTTTTGTGTTAAAGCAGATGGTACGATAGGTGTTTCTGAGAAGTATGAAAAACCTAAGCCACAGCACTACAATTACGATATGCTAGATGGCATAGAATATACAATCAAAGTATCTAATCCAGTAGGGCAAAGAATTATTTCGTTGACAAGAAATGGTAAAGAGATACAAGAAAGTGATGTGTTTACGATTGCTATGAATAATTATCGTGCTAGTGGCGGCGGGGGTTTTTTTATTTTTAAAAAAACAGAGACAGGAAAAAAGGGGTTTTCCGGGGTGGGTGATGTGGTTTTCTAGTACATTATGCGTCATAAGGTGATTGATTTCGCTTGTGTAAATAATATTCATGTTATCATATAAGAAAGTTAGACTAGCGTCTGACTTTTTTTGGAGGGGAAAATGAAAAAGAAGTCAATGGTTACAGACTTAACGGTAGGTTCTGTACCAAAACTGTTGTTTGTATTTGCGGCGCCATTATTTGTGTCGAATGCGTTGCAAGCAATTTATAACATCGTGGATATGATTGTCGTTGGACAAGTGATTGGTGGTATTGGTATGTCTGCGGTGAGTACTGGAGGAAATATTTTAAATTTGTTAACTTTCGTAGCGATGGGGTTTTCTAGTGCTGGACAAGTTATCATTGCTAGAGAAGTTGGGAGAAAAGATTTTGAGGCAGTAAAAAAGACGATTGGGACTTTATTTACGATGTTATTGTCTATCGCGTTAGTGATTTCTGTTGGGTGTTATGTGTTTCGTGATGCGCTATTACATGTTGTAAATACGCCTTTAGAGGCATATGCGTATACGATGGATTATACTGTGATTTGTATTATTGGTTTGATTTTCATATATGGATATAATGTCGTT
>CALBJM010000033.1 GCA_937893225.1 uncultured Erysipelotrichaceae bacterium
CTAAGGCAGGTGCAGATTTACTTGTAAATGCGTATCATAGAACATTTGGTTTACCTACAACGATTTCTAGATGTTCTAATAACTATGGACCATATCAGTTCCCAGAAAAATTGATTCCATTAATGATTGCTAATGCACAGGCTGATAAGCCATTACCAGTATATGGTGAGGGGTTAAATGTTCGTGATTGGTTGTATGTAGAAGATCATTGTAAGGCAATTGATTTGATTATTCGTAAGGGCACTGTTGGTGAAGTATATAACATCGGTGGTCATAACGAAATGAGAAATATTGATATTGTTAAGATCATTCTTGAAGAACTTGGTAAGCCAGAGTCTTTGATTACACATGTTACTGATCGTAAGGGACATGATCAAAGATATGCAATTGATCCAGCTAAGATTCATGCTGAACTTGGTTGGTTGCCAGAAACAATGTTTAAAGATGGTATCAAGAAGACAATTCGTTGGTATTTAGATAATGAAGCTTGGTGGAAAGATATCATTTCAGGAGATTACCAGAACTATTACAATGAAATGTATGGAAAGAAAGAAGTAATTGAGTAATGAAAGTATTTGTTACAGGTGTTTGTGGTCAGCTTGGACATGATGTCATGAATGAGTTGGCAAAAAGAGGATATGAAGGCATAGGAACAGATATTACACCAGCATATTCTGGTGTAATGGATGGTAGTGCAGTCACTACTGCACCATATGTTTCTTTAGACATTACAGATAAAGAAGCTGTTACGAAAACAATTGAAGAAATCCATCCAGATGTAATCGTACATTGTGCTGCTTGGACTGCGGTAGATATGGCAGAAGACGATGATAAGGTAGAAAAGGTTCGTGCTATTAATGCTGGTGGTACACAAAATATTGCTGATGTGGCTAAAGAAATCGATGCTAAGATGGTATATATTTCTACAGACTATGTGTTTGATGGACAGGGCACAGAGCCATGGAAACCAGATTGCAAAGACTATAAGCCAATGAATGTGTATGGACAGACAAAGCTTGAAGGCGAATTAGCTGTTGCGAATACATTATCTAAGTATTTTATTGTGCGTATTGCTTGGGTATTTGGTAAGAATGGTAAAAACTTCATTAAGACAATGTTGAAAGTTGGCAAGACACATGATGAAGTAAGAGTTGTTAATGATCAGATTGGTACACCGACATATACATTTGATTTAGCTAGATTATTAGTAGACATGATTGAAACGGATAAGTATGGCTACTATCATGCAACAAATGAAGGTGGATATATTTCTTGGTATGATTTCACAAAAGAAATCTATAAAGTAGCAGGATATTCTACAAAGGTAATTCCAGTTACTACAGAAGAATATGGTTTGAGTAAGGCTGCTAGACCATTTAATTCTAGATTAGATAAGTCTAAGCTTGTTGAAAATGGGTTTACACCACTTCCAACATGGCAAGATGCATTAAAGAGATATATTGATGAACTAGATATGGAGAATCTATAATATGGGACAAATTCAAGTAGAAAAGAATGTAGGTGGCATTGAAGGTCTTTGTGTCATTACACCAGCAGTACATGGGGATAATCGTGGTTATTTCATGGAAACATATAATGAAAATGATATGAAAGAAGCGGGCTTTGACATAAACTTTGTACAAGATAATCAGTCTATGTCTGTAAAAGGTGTACTAAGAGGTCTTCATTTCCAAAAGCATTTTCCACAATGTAAGCTAGTAAGAGCTGTACGTGGTTCTGTATTTGATGTAGCTGTAGATTTACGTAGTGATTCTAAAACATATGGGAAATGGTATGGTGTAGAATTAACTGCTGAAAACAAGAAACAGTTTTTAATTCCAGAAGGATTTGCACATGGTTTCTTAGTTTTGAGTGATGAAGCTGAATTCTGTTATAAAGTGAATGATTTCTGGCATGCAAATGATGAAGGTGGACTTGCTTGGAATGATCCTGAAATTGGTATTACATGGCCACACTTAACAGGAGATTACAATGGCACAGCTTCAGCTGAAGGTTATGCTTTAGATGATGGAACATCATTAAACTTATCTGATAAAGACCAAAAGTGGTTAGGATTAAAGGATACGTTTAAGTTTTAAATAGTTGAAATAAGTAGAGGTGTATGAGTTTGTACTGACTTACACCTCTTTTCTTTTGAAATTTGAAATTCTTTTAGGATTTGTACTGTTATAATAAAAATGTATTAAATATTTGAGGAATATAACTAAGGGAGGATTATGATGAATAAAAGAATAATGTCATTTATTCTCGCAATTTTAATTGCAGGGAATTGTTGTTTGACAAATATATATGCTGAATCGGATAGTTCAACATCTGAACCTGTTCCATCAGAATCAGATAATACCCAAAGTGAAACAACCGATAGAAATGAAAATATCGATAATGACGATAATATTGACACGGGTGACATTGGCAATGAAATGCCAACAGAAGATGACAATAAGGCTACAACATCAGATAATACAGAAGGTACTGAAGTTATTACATGGCCAGATGAAGAAAATACAGAGATAAAAGAACCGTCTTTGACATATTCACTTGGCTATATTGATGGCACAAAGGTAGAAAATATTTCGAGTTCAGATGGTTTAACAGTTGATAAAAATATCACTTCTATATCATTATCTGCACAAAATTTTAATAATAATGAAATTAGTTATAACGTTTATTTATCAGCAATGGGGTGGCAAGAAGAAAAAACTGCTGAAGAGGATTTTGAAAGTCTGGATGGAGAAAAGATTGAAGGATTTTATGCAAAACTATCTGATTCTCTGGCTAACACCTATGATATTGAATATCGTTCTTACATTGAAGGATTTGGATGGACAGCGTGGGCTAAAAATGGTGAATATACAGGATCAAAAGATTTTCAACTAGGAATTACTTCACTTGATATTCGAATTGTATCAAATACTGTTAAAACATCTGAAGAACAGAATGAATCATACTATGAAAGACCATCACTTACATATTCTTCTCATATGCAAGATTATGGTTGGTTAAATACTGTCGGCACGGGTCAGGTATCAGGAAAACCAAATGAAAGCAAACGTATGGAAGCCTTGATAGTAACTTTACCGGATAATTTGTTGAAATATGGAAATATCAGTTTAAAAGCACATGTACAAGATTATGGTTGGATGGACTCAGTGACTAGTGGGAATATAGCAGGTACTACAGGACAGAATAAGCAACTGGAGGCTATACAACTTTCGTTCACTGGAGAATTGGAATCAAAATATAACATCTTATATCAAGTATATATTGCTGGCCAGGGTTGGCAACCAATGAAGAAAAATGGTGAAATAGCTGGAACTACAGGTCAAAGTCGATGTATACAAGCAATACGTGTTTCAATACAATACAAAAATGGCCCTCAGACAGATAACGGAATGACAGATGGAGATGGTACCAATACTATAGACAAAGCTATTTTTTATCAGGCACATGTACAAAATATTGGCTGGGAAACCACAGCTATGAATTATGAGACGGCAGGTACAACAGGACAAGCATTGCGGATGGAAGCTCTTCGTATTACATTATCTGATGATTTATTGGCTTTAGGAAATATTAGTATACGAGCACATGTTCAAGACTATGGTTGGTTAGGAAATGTTGGAAATGGTGATATTATTGGAACAACAGGTCAGTCAAAAAGATTAGAAGCACTGCAGCTTTCATTAACTGGTGAATTGGCAAATAAATTTGATGTAGTTTACCGCGCTCATGTCCAAGATATTGGCTGGCAATCTTGGAAGAAAAATGGGCAGACCGCTGGAACAACAGGACAATCTAGGAGAATTGAAGCAATTCAAATTGCGATTATATCTAAATCTGACGCGGGAAATAACGAAAATGATGCTGGTAGAGTGGAAATTGGGGTCGATGTATCGTCATGGCAGGGTAATCAGATTGATTGGAATAAGGTTTCTGGAACAGCTTCATTTGCAATAATTAGAGCAGGTTATAGAGGTAGTTCAGGAAGAATCACACAAGATACATGTGCTGAAAGAAATATTACAGCTGCAAAGTCTGCAGGATTAGAAGTTGGTTTATATTTCTATTCCATGGCTACTAATATTTTTCAAGCAATGGAAGAAGCTGATTTAGCAGTAAGTGTTGCTAATAAATGTGGTGGAATTCAATTACCTATTTATTTTGATATGGAAGATGAGTGTCAAAAGGGATTGAGTACACAAGCTAGAACTGATATTGCTAATGCATTTATTGATCGTGTTCATCAAAATGGCTATAATGCAGGTTTCTATTCTTATTTATATTGGTTGCGAGACAATATGAACATGAGTGCATTACGTAGTGATTCTACATGGGTTGCTCAATATTATAACCAATGTACATACACTGGAAAGTATGATTTCTGGCAATATACTTCTCAAGGAAGTGTTCCAGGTATTAATGGAAATGTGGATATGAATAGAAGAATTCGATAAAGTTTAGATTAAGGGGAAGATTAATGAAAAATGTGTTCGTAAAATTACTTTGTTCGTTTGTAGTATTGAATACAATTTGTGTGGTACAAATACATGCTGAAGAACAAACAGAACAAGATTCAAATGATACAGTTGAAACAGTAGAAGATGAAAAAGATGTACAAAGTACGCCAACTCCAGAAGCAACAGATACACCTGATAATAATGATTCTAACAATTTGTTAGAAGATTCAACAGATTCAACAGTTACACCAGAAGTAACGCCAGAAGAAACTCCGGAAGTAACAGAAACACCTGAAGCGTCTATAGAAAATAGCGAAACAGAAAAATTAAACGAATAGCCATCTGAAGATGATGAAAAAACTGATAATAATGAAGAATCTGTGGCACCAAATTTTTCTAGTGAAACAGAGTTGATGTATGTTGCACACGTTCAAGATTATGGTTGGATGAATCCAGTGTCAGGAAAACATATCGCAGGTACCACAGGTCAGTCCAAAAGATTGGAAGCATTAAAAGTGGTTCTCCCTGAAAACTTAACAACTTTAGGAGATATCCGTATTGAAACACACATTCAAGATATTGGATGGGTTGAAGAAGTTGGTAATAAAGATGTTGCAGGAACAACAGGTAAATCAAAGAGTATCGAAGCTTTAAAAATAACTTTGACGGGCGAACTCAGTAATCAATATGATGTTATTTATAGAGCGCATGTTCAAAATATTGGTTGGCAAAGATGGCAACGAAATGGGTCTGTTGCAGGAACAACAGGACAATCAAAACGGATTGAAGCTGTGCAAGTTTATTTGCAATTAAAATCTGAGAAAGTTCCTATTAATGAAGTAGATACAACAATATTTTACAAATCACATGTGCAAGATATTGGCTGGATGAGTGAAGTTGCAAGTAGTAATATTAGTGGAACTACTGGGAAAAGCAAACGTGTTGAAGCTATTCAGGTTTCACTTCCTGAAGATATGGCAATGTACGGAAATGTGAGTGTACAAGCACATGTCCAAGATATTGGATGGTTAAGTCCCGTATCTTCGGGCCAAACTGCTGGAACAACAGGTCAATCAAAGCGTTTAGAAGGTTTGAAAATTTCATTAACAGGTGATCTTGCTAATTATTATGATATTTATTACAGAGTACATGTTGGAAATATTGGATGGCTCGGTTGGACAAAGAATGGTAATTTAGCAGGTAGTGTAGGATGCAATAGAAGAATTGAAGCATTTCAGATTGTTGTGTATGCAAAAAATGATTCAAATGCACCTAAATGTAGTGAATCAACAACAACTTCAGTAGAGTATACTATGTATACGCCAACTTATTATTCCCAAAGAGATTCTAGATGGGCATACAGTCCAACATATGGTGGCTACAATTTATCTAGTACAGGTTGTGTTCCAACAGCTATTGCTATGGCTGTGGATGGAATTTTACATAATGGCGTGACACCAGTAACAATGGCAAATTATCTATATTATAATACAAGTGAGTTTGGAACAATTAAGCATGGTGGTTCTTGTTTAGCGGTAAAACTTGGTGCTGAGCATTGGGGGCTAAAAACGGAACCTATTACAAATGGTCAAGTTTTGGCAGATCAATTGAGTAAAGGGAGAATTGTTATTATGGCTGTTGGACCAGGTGACTTTACTTCACGGGGTTATACACACGCTATAGTTATGTTCCAAAATTCAGCTGGTAATACGTATGTATATGATCCATGGAACGCACACAATGGATGGTATAATATTGCATCTATTTGGTCACAACAAAGTAGAAATAGTTACGACCTTCGTGGTGGACATGTTGGTTATGCGATATATGCATGATTGTTAAAGTGTAAGAATATGAAAAAGCATAATTTTAAAAAATTAGTGTTTATTTTTTCTGA
>CALBJM010000034.1 GCA_937893225.1 uncultured Erysipelotrichaceae bacterium
TGAAATTAATTTGTAATCCGTATCTTTGAATTTATTTTCATTTTCTAAAGCATTGATTGGAAGTAAACATATTAAAAAAGCAGAAATAATTATAAAAGCCTTTATTAATAATTTATTCATAAAATATCTCCATTCTAAAAGATTGATAAAAAAATATTTGAAACTTAACAAATACCATTTTTATATCTAGCTGGATTATAAGTTAGCATTATAGTTTACCTCTTGATTAAGCACATATTAATTTCTTTTAAAGAAAAAAAAAGTCTATTTTTTTGAATTTCAAAAGTATAGAATTGATTTAGATATGGGTTGTAAATAAAAGAGGAAATTCTCACTATTGGAGATTTTCCTCTTTATTTAGTATTTGTATTATAAAGACATGTCTTCGATTGTTTCTTCTTCAACGACAGTTTCTTCAGGATTAGGTACATACTTAATGACTAAGTGTCTTGCGGAACCTTCACCTTCTGATTCTGTGCTGATGTTATGCCAATCATTGAGAATCTGGTGAATGACTTTACGTTCATCATTTGGCATAGGGTCAAGTTCTACAGCAACATGTGATCTTTGGACTTGCTTAGCAATTCTTTTTCCCATTGCTCTGAGTTTTGCATATCTATCTTCTTTGTAATGATTTACATCGATCAATACATCGATTCTCTTTTTAAATTCAGCGTTTACTGCTGCTCTAACAAGTGTATTGAATGCAGAAAGTGTCTTACCCATTTTACCAATCAATACAGCATTGTTATCGGCATTAAGATTGATAATAAATCCATCTTTCTTTTCTTCGATAGCAACTTCGATATCAAAATCAATACCAGTAAAATAAGCACCTAAATAATCAAAAATGAATTCTTTTACATCTTCTAATGTGAAAACTTCAGCAGTAACAGACTTTCCAATACCTAATACACCGTCTTTTTCTTCTGTAACGTTGTAATAAAGTTCTTCAACAGAACAGCCTTTTTCTTCAGCTGCATTTTCAAGAATTTCTTCAATAGATTTACCTGTATAAGATGTCATCTTCTTGATCCTTTCTGATTTGCATCATTCTTTTCAATAACCTTTTGTACAACAAGTGTCTTAACAATATTTACAAGAGAGTTAATAGCCCAATAAAGAGCCATTGCACTAGGCCACATCAAACCAAACATCAAAATCATAGCCATCATATAGATCTGCATGAATTTCATTGACTTGTTTTCAGGAACTTCAGGTCTTCTATGGTGTTTTGCTGCCTCTGCTTCAGCTTTTTTCTTTTGTAAAATCTGAGGAAGTTTCATGGACATGAACTGACAAATTGCCATGAAGATAAATAATACAAGATACATCCAACCACTAGCGTCACCGGCTAAAGCACTTTTGATACCAACTAATGGAGTAGAATCCATCTTCATTCCTAAGAATGCACCAGTTTGAACAGCTTCACTTCTCTGAACAGCCATATACATAGCCATCAAGATTGGAAACTGAATCAATGTAACGAGCATTGTTCCAGCAGGATTAATGTCGTATTTCTTATAAAGAGCTTGCATTTCAGCAGCTTGACGCATCTTAGATGAATCATCATCTCTGCCTTCATACTTTCGTTGGATCTTTTCAAGTTCTGGTTGAATCAATTGCATTTGTTGTGTAGCAATTGTTGATTTATATGTTGCTAAAGCTACGATACCATTTACGAGAATCGTGATAGCAATAATTGCACCACCAACAGAAATCTTTGGTGCAAGATAATTGATCATCTTACTCAATGGATAAACAAAGATAGCACTGAACCAGTTTTCATCAGCAATAATACTTGAGAATGTTGTTTTGTCTGTAATTAAAATAATGTTGTTGTTTGCATCTCTTGGAACTGTACAACCTACTGTCATAACAACAAATAACAATAAGCATGACCATTTCAAGACTTTCTTCATGCGGGGATTAAATTTCATTACCCTTCTCCTTATTTTGTATAACTACATCATTGTAGCTTTATTAAATAGTTTTTCCAAGCTATTTTTATTTGTCAGATAATCATGATTCTTATATGCAAAACGAACAATAATGATTGCATCATATTTACACGTTTCAAAATCAATCAGATCTTGACACATCATACGAACTTGTCTTTTTAATTTGTTTCTTTCTACCGCATTTCCAATTTTTTTAGAAAGTGTGATTCCGATACGATTCATTTCTTCTTTCTTTGGAAGATAATACAAAGCAAATTCTGCATTAGCAGCTTTTTTTCCAGTGTGAATCAATTTTTGAAATTCTTGAGATTTTCTGACTCGATTGATCTTTTTCATTTTAAAACCTCTAAAATAGTGAAAAAAAACCACCTGACGGCGGTTTTAAGCAGATAAGACCTTTCTTCCCTTAGCACGTCTTCTTGCAAGGACCTTACGTCCGCCGACTGTTGCCATACGGGCCCTAAAGCCATGAGTGGCTTTGTTCTTTTTCTTGCTTGGTTGGTATGTTCTCTTCATTCATGCCACCTCCATTCATAAATTTTTCTACATGTTATAGAAAACAAACGCTATAAAATAATATCTTTTGTACTAGTAAATGTCAATAAATCTAAAAAAAAACCATGAAATTTCATGGTTTATTTTTGAACATTATAATATTCTTCAAATGTATAATTAGGATCATTTAATTCTAATCCCTTATTATATATAGCATTTGCTACATCTACACCCACATACCTAAAGTGATTTGGTGTAAAGTTAACGCCTGTAATAGATTCTTTTCCTTGCGGATAACGAAGAATAAAGCCATATTCATGGGCATGTGCATATAACCATTGACCTGCGGCAGTTTCATTAAAAGGTGTATCACTATTAATATTTGTAGGATCATCTGTGAAATCTATAGCTAAGCCAGTTTGATGTTCATTACTACCAGGTAAATATCCATTTGCCTTAGCATATTCTTCTCCATTAAGCGAAATGATATCCATAGCCTTCTCTTCAATTTCTTGATAAGACATATAGCCACTTGTAACTGTAAGAGAAATACCTTCACTTTCTGCAGCTGCTTTCATCTGCTTTGCCATTTCTCCTGCTTCTGCATTGATTTGAATAACATCGGTAGTACTATTCAAATATGGTGTTGCTAAATTTTGTGGGACAAAGTCTTTTGATAAAGTATGTGTAGAATCTACAAGTACTTGTAATGAGTTTTGATTTAATAATTCTTCTGGAAGTTTATAGGAATCATCTTCATTTGTACTTGCTTCAATTGTTGGTACAAGTGTTGGTTGTACAGCTTTTTTGATTTCTTCACGATTTTTAAATGCATACATGCTTAATAATAGTAAAGAAATTGCGATTACTAAGAGAATAGAAAGAATGATAACAATCGTTGTTTTTTTCTTATGTTTTACTTTCTTTTTTTCTTCTGCTTCGATTTGTTCATGTATTTTTAAATCAGCAGCAGTTTCTTCTAGTTTTCGAAATACATCATCTACTTTATTTTCTTCTATAAGTTCTTTAGAATCTGGTATGTTGTCAAATAATGGATTAGCATGAACAATCTTATCATTCATTGTTTTATCGCTTGTTCCATTTTCCATTTCAAAATCAATATCATCAGGAAATGGAGTTTTTTTACTTTCTTTTTTTATATTTTCTAGTTCTTGTTCGAACGTATTTTTATCTTCAGTCATACATATATTCTAAATTAAAATGTTAAAAAGAAAAACAATTTCACAATAATTTCAGATAAGGCAACAATAACAAACATCTTAAAAATTATCTAAATATGTTTTTAAGATATTTATTAACTTATCAAAATCAAGAGGTTTTGTGATGTGCTCATTCATACCTGCTTTTTTTGACATCATGACATCTTCAATAAATGCATTTGCACTCATCGCAATAATTGGTAAATTAGCGCGTTTTCCCTTCATTTGACGAATCTTTTTTGTAGCATCATAACCATTCATGATTGGCATTTGAATATCCATAAAGATCAAATCATAAGCATCTTCTTTAGCATTGGCTATGATATTGCAAGCTTCTTGTCCATTTTCTGCTACATCTACTTGAATACCAATCATAGAAAGAATTTCATAAGCTATTTCTCTATTTAATGCATTATCTTCAACTAGAAGAATGTGTTTATTGTTGTAATGTAATTTTAAGAATGATTGCAAAGAATTTTTTGGAGGTATGTTATTTTCACCGTTGATTAAATCTTGTAATAAAGAAGTGATCTTTGAAGGAAAAAGCGGTTTTTCAATAAATGCGTTTACCCCTGCTTTACGAGCATCTTCTTCAATCTCATGATAATCATAAGCAGTTAATATAATAATAGGAATTTTTTCATCGATGCATTGCCGTATTCGGTGTGTTGTTTCAATACCATCCATTGTAGGCATTTTCCAATCAATGAATATCGCAAAATAATCATCATTTGCTTTATGTCTCGCTAAAGCTTTAACGATTGCTTGTTCTCCATTTGTGACACATTCACCTCTAAGCCCAATTTCATTTAATATAGTGACTGTACTTTCACAACAACTCATATCATCATCTACCACTAATACAGGTAGATTTTGTAGAGCTTCAATTTTTTCATTTTCTTTTTCTTGCTTTTTTAATAGAAAAGTTACAGTGATTTTTGTACCAAGATTTTGTTTACTTTCTACATGAACCGTTCCATTCATCATATCTATGAAATTTTTTGTGATGGACATACCTAGACCTGTCCCTTGTATTTTGGATGTTCTGTGGTCTTCTTCTCTAGTAAATGGTTCAAACATGATTTTCTGGAATTCTTCTGACATACCAATACCATTGTCTTCTACAGAAAATTCATAGAGTGCAAGATTTGAGTTGCGATTTTCTTTTTCTTCGATCGTGAAAGTGATTTTTCCTCCATCTGGAGTATATTTAATAGAATTACTAATGAGATTTGAAAAGATTTGTTGTAGACGTAAATTATCACCATAAACATATTCATGTGTTATGTTTTGAATATGTATCGCAAAAGAATGATGATGATTTTCTAAATCTTGTTTAAAAAGAGAATATAAATTATCTACTAATTCAGATATGTTAAATGCATCTTCTGTAAGTGTAACCTTACCACTTTCGATACGTGCCATATCTAATACTTCATTGATCAAACCTAAAAGATGTTTACTTGCTAAAGTGATTTTTCCAAGGCATTCTTTTATTCGTTCTGGATTATTTAGATTTGCTCCAGCAATAGCAGTCATGCCTACGATTGCATTCATTGGTGTACGTATGTCATGTGACATGCTTGATAGAAATGCTGATTTTGCGCGATTTGCACGTTCTGCAGAATGATAGGCTTCTGTCATAGCTTTTCGAGAAGCTATTTCGTCTAATTTTACAGAAGTGATATCTGTAGAAGTCCATAAAAAGGAACTTACAGATCCATTTTTCCATTCTATAGGAATAAAATTAGCAATTCTAAAAGAATCTTCATTGATAGAACAATATTCAAATTTTAATACGCTTTGTTCATTTTTTAGGGATTCGCAAATACCTTTAGGAGAAAGAAGATATTCTAATGGAGCTAAAGGTGGCAGTGTTTTGAAATTTTTTAAAACAAGACTAGTGAAGTATTTATATGAACCACTAGATGGATAGCCTGCATTGAGTGTAATTGTAGTGTATTCACAATGGTCTTTTTCTAAATCACATATTGCAAAGTGGTCAACGATGCGTGTGACGCTATGCACAAGGTGTTCCATAGATTGATTCTTTCGTAGAATCATATCAACTTTACTTGCCTTTAAGGCATTTCTTTTATTTTCATCTATATTTACAAATGCTCCACTAATACGTAATGCAGACCCATCTCTACGTCTTGTGATTTCCGCAATTGCTCGAAACCATTGATAATTTCCATCAAGCATTTTCAAACGGTATTCAACGTCATATTTGATTTGATTTGTATGATCTTGAATGGCTTGGTGAAGTAGATTGAGTGTTGCAATTTTATCTTCTGGATGTAATAGATTAGACCAACTTTCAAGATTGTTTGGAAAATCTAGTATATCGCGATAACCAAGAAGTTTTCTAAAATTTGAACTCCAATATACGTGTGTAATTGTGTCATTTGCATCACATTCCATATACCAAGATGCAGAATTTAAAGCTTCCATGATCAACGTGAGATTTTCATTTTCCCAATTCACATGAGTAGACATGATCCAAATAGGATTACCATCTACATCGGTAGAATTTTCTTTATATAAATGTACAATAACAGGCGCACCGCTAGCTGTTAGTATTTTGCCTTCCCCTTCTCCCTTGATTTTTTCAAAGTCTTCTAAAAAATAAGAACCTTCTTTCAAAAATAAATTTTTCAATGAACCATTTGTTATCTTATAAAAAGATTCTGGAGTATATTCTAATTCTTGAAGAAGATAGTCACTTACAGAAATAATAGATAAAGATTCATCATAGTAGCCAATAATGGTACCCACAGCATTATTTTTGTGTATGACTTCTTCTACGATGTACATTGCCTCTTTGCTAAGTTTTTTAGAAAAATCAGGGAGTTTAAATCCTTCTTGATGATGTGTAAAGTTCATATATGTGATTCCTTATGACTATTATATCAAATTTCAGTATGTGGATTTCATATTATGTATATTGATTTTGAAAAATGGGTATTTTATGAGTAAATAGTTGTAAGATTTTGTATAATTTATTTGGCTAGAGGTAATGAAATGCAAGTAATTATATATTTAATATTGATTTTGATGATTGTTAGAATGTTTCTCATGAATAAGAGAACTAAAAAAAGTAAGAAATTGATTGATGTGGTGAATTCTGTTGGAGATAAAGAAGAATTCTTTGAAAATGTTAAACAATTTGAAGAAGAAATGAAAGATGATGCAGAATTTTTAAATAAAGGCAGAGTCATTCATTTATGGGGCATGGCTTTTCATGAAGCATATACAGATTTTGATGATTTGCTTTCTTTGATTGATGTAGAAGCAATGATTCGTAAAGATAAAAATGGAATTGTAGATATTAGTGAAAATGAAGATGCATTTTTCTATTTATATTTAGGTATTCCAAATATTTTAGAAAAAAATGGTATGCATGCATATAGAGAAAAATTGAAACAAAAGATGGATACATATAGTGATGTATTAGGAAAACATCTTGTAAAAGTATTAGGTGATGCGATTGATTCTTTTTATGAAAAAGAAGGGGATCGTGGTCTTTCTTTTTATGAAGAAGTTTTGGCAGGCGATTATGGGGAATATACGTATTCTAAGTCTTTAATTGGATTGTATAAGTCTATTGCGAATGCACATGCTGCAGTTATCTATAAAGAAACAGGCGCTTCTGAAAAATATCAAGAGAGCGTACCAATGCTAGAAAATTTTGCTAAGAGTGGAATTGGTGAAAGATGGTTACAACAACTTGGTCTGCAAATTGAAAAGCCTGAGGAAGAAGAAGTATTTGATGTAGAAGAAGGGGAAAAAGAAGAAAAATGAAATTGATTGTTGGTTTAGGAAATCCTGGTAAAGAATACGAGAAGACAAGACATAATTCGGGTTTTATGGCAATGGATCTTCTTTTAGAGAAAGTACATGCTTCTTTAAATACAAAAAAATGGAATGCATTGATTACAAATGTCAGAATTGAAGGGGAATCTGTAGTATTGATGAAGCCTTTGACGTATATGAATGAGTCAGGAAATGCGGTAATTCAAGCAGTGAATTATTATCATATTGATCCTTCTGATATATTAGTCATGCATGATGATATGGATCTTCCTACAGGTTCTGTAAGAATTCGTAAGAATGGATCTGCCGGTGGACAAAAAGGAATGAAATCCATCATTACACATGTTGGAACAAGTGAAATTGCACGTATTCGTATTGGTGTTGGACATTCTGATAAGGGAAATCATGAAATCGTACCTGATTGGGTATTATCACCTGTTCCAAAAGCAGAGAGAGATGACTTTGATTTTGCATTACAAGATAGTGCAAACGCAGCGTATGCATGGTGCATAGAACCTATGGATAAAGTCATGAATCAATATAATATTAAAAAGTAATATGGAAAATAAAAAATATCCAGCTTGGATCTTAAAAGAAATGGAAGATAATCCAGCTGTAAGTCTTTTAGACAAAGATTTAGGTGATCTTCCATTTTCATCCGCTATAGAAGAAGCAGTTGTTATTGCAACTTCTTATATACATCATCCTCGTCCAATACTTGTTGTAAAACAAAATCTTTATCAAGCACAGCGTCTATATGAAAGAATTTCTTCTTTTCTTAATGATGACGAATGTGCTCTTTTTGCGGCAGATGAATCATTGCGTGTAGAATCTATCGCAACATCTCCTGAAATGACAGCCATTAAAGTTGAAACAATGGCTTCCGTATTAAATAAACCAGAACAAGTCGTTGTCACTTGTCCAAGTGCATTGCTACGTTTTTTACCACATCCTGAAGATTTTAAAAAAGGCATTATTGAACTGAAAGTTGGTGAAGAAATGGATATGGAAACTCTGCGAAATCGTTTGATTTCTGGAGGATATTCTCAAACTTCTCATGTTGATCAACCTTTGTCTTTTGCAAGTCGTGGCGGAATCATAGATGTATATTCTATTAATTATGATCATCCAATTCGTATCGAATTCTTTGATACAGAAATAGATTCGATTCGTTTTTT
>CALBJM010000035.1 GCA_937893225.1 uncultured Erysipelotrichaceae bacterium
TGGTGTGAGAGGTCGGAAATAAATAAAATATTATTTATTTCCTCCTACTCGATTAAAAGGCTTCTAGCTGTAGTGCAGACCACCCGTTTTACGAGTGGGTATGATTTATAAAAAAAAGAGTCTTTTATGAAGACTCAACAATTGACAAAAGGTGCAGAACTCTTTACATAGAATTCTTGCAAATCATCAAGGCGTAGACATCCAAGTGTTCTACCATATACGCAACCACAATCAATATGAAAAATGGAATTATTTTTTCCATGAATGATTTTTCCTTCAAATTCTTTTCCATAACAAAATGTTGGAACATGGCCTACGATCATAGTTGTATCATGAAATGGATTATCATCTATACCGGCATGTGTCCAAACGAGCACTTCTGAAGGTACTTCAGATAAATGAACATTCGGATTGAAATACTCGTCTGCTAGCCCAGCATGTACAAGAAGAAATTTTTTCCCATGAATATTTAGATATTTATAAAAACGTTTATTTTCTTCTAAATACAACTTGATGTCATAACATTCTGGAAAGGATAGGTCCATGAATTGATCTGCAGTAGAATACCCACCATTGTAATGCAGCCATGTCATTAGATCTTCGGTAATATCAGTCATGCTGCAATCTTTTTTGCAATTGATCAGCTCTTGCATATATTTTTCTAACCAAACATCATGATTTCCGTAAATAATATGCATGCTTTTGTTACGGATGATTTCTTGAAGAAGTGCTATAGAATTTTTTCCTCGATCACATATGTCTCCAACGATCCAAAGCTCGTCATAGTCTTCGGAAAATTGAATTTTATGCAACATTTCATCAAATTCTCTTTTACAACCATGTGTGTCACTTAATACATATGTACTCATAGCGATATTTTACCATAAAATATATGTATTGATTCTATATCAAATTATATTTTTCTTCACAATAGGAATGTCATTTGTTATAATTTTTACGTTATTTTATAGAGAGAGGTAATAAAGATGGGAAGAGCACATGAAGTCCGCGCAGCATCTATGGCTAAGACAGCGGCAAAAAAATCAAAGCTGTACTCAAGATTTGGAAAAGAATTATATATCGCAGCTAAGAATGGCGTCCCTGATCCTGATATGAACCTGGCACTTAAGAGAAAGATTGCCGAGGCTAAATCGAACCAGGTACCTGCTGATGTTATCAAAAGAGCAATTGATAAAGCAAAAGGTGGATCTGATGATAACTATGATGAAGCTAGATATGAAGGTTTTGGACCTGGAAATTCTACAATCATTGTTGATTGCTTAACAGATAATACAAACCGTTCTTATACAGATGTAAAGACATGCTTCAATAAAACACATGGCGCAAAGCTAGCTGGAGCTGGAGCTGTATCTTTTGGATATCAGTCTGTTGGTTTATTCGTTTTCCCTTATGCAGATGAAGAAGCTATGTTAGATGCATTGATGGAAGGCGAAGTTGATGTTCAAGATTTGTCTGTTGAAGATGGTGTTATGACTGTTAAAACGTCTTTTACAGATTTTGGTAAGGCTCAGGAAGTTATTGAAAAATTTATTCCTGGTGTTGAATTTGAAACTTGTGAGACGACATTGCTGCCTGATGAATATGTAACATTGACTAGTCAAGAAGATATTGATGCTTATCATAAATTACTTGATTTGCTTGATGAAGCAGATGATGTAAATAAGGTATATACAAACGTTCGTATTGAAGGTGAATAATAAGAAATAGCTGATTGTTCAGCTATTTTTTTTGGAGGACGTATGGAAATTACAAAAGAAGTGTTGGAATCTATTTTAAATAGTTATCCATATCAGATAGTTTTTGTTGATTGTACGCACACGGTACAATGGATGAATACTGCTGCAAAAAATAGATATGCAGGTAGAGTGGAGATAGGAGATTGTATTTTTAATTGTCATAATGCTGCATCTAGAATGAAAATTGAAAATTTTCTACAAAGAGCGAAAGATGGCGAAGATGAAATGTTTGAAGCATATAATCCACAAAAAAACGAGAGAGAATTCTTTACACCTGTCAAAGATAAACATGGAAATGTGATTGGATATTTTGAAAGACACGAAGTTTATTGGGACAAGGATGCCGCTAGTACTTTGGTTAGAAAGTAATGGAATAGAAATGTATTAAGATAAAGGCGTTATGGACATGGTACAATATTGGTAAAATGTAAGGAGACATATCATGGGAAAACAAAAATTATCTTATCGCCTGTTTCGTCCTGATGGAAATATTAAAGCTGCTGTATTTTGTGTGCACGGAATGCAAGAACACCAAAAACGCTATGAAGCATTAGCAAAATATTTAAACCAACAACATGCATATGCTTGTGTTACATTTGATTTACCAGGCCACGGAGAAACGGCACAAAATCAAAACTATGGTTTCTTTGCGGAAAATAAAGGGGCTGAAACACTTGTTGATTCTGCAGTGGAAATTGTCGAAATTACAAAGCAAACATTTCCCAATGTTCCAATCATATATTTTGGTCATTCTATGGGGACGATCATAGCACGCGTCTTTTTACAAAACCATGATGCGATGATCGATGGATGCGTATTATCAGGTATCCCTGCGTATAATCGTCTCAGTGGCCTAGGAGAGTTTTTTGCGAAGTGTGTTATTTCAATGAAAGGAAAACACAACAAGAGCAAATTTTTAGAGAACCTTGCTACGGGATCATTCAGCAAAGCAATCAAAAACGCTGAAACAGAAGCAGATTGGTTATCTTACAATAAAGAAAATGTTCAAGCATATTTAAAAGATGAAATGTGTGGTATTCCTTTTACTAATCAAGGCTATTTAGATTTGTTTGCACTTATGACAAAAATGGGGAATACATCTTTGTATTTATGTGAAAACCCAAATCTTCCAATGTATATATTTGCTGGAGAAGATGATCCATGTATCGGTGGAAAAAAAGGTTTTCAAGCAAGTATTCATTTATTAGAAACAGTTGGTTATAAAAATATTCAAACAAAATTATTTTCACATATGCGACACGAAACACTACATGAAGATGATGCAGAAATGGTAATGGATTGCATTGTGCAGTGGTTAGATGAAAATATCCGCTGATACAATAGCGAAATACATTGACTTTGATAATCTCTTTGTTATAATATTTTAGCGTTAACGAGCGCATATCTATTATGAAATGGACAAGAAGTGAACTATTAAAAAACTCAATACATGTAAATTTTGATGAAGATGTTACAGTTGATTCAAAGGAATTTGAAGGTAATGATCTTATCAATAGTGTACATGATGTACACATAAGTGGATCTGGATTCTTAGATGATGAGAATGATAGATTTTATTGCGAATTGCATGTTGAAGGAGTGATGGTAGTTCCTGATTCTATTACTTCAGAGGATATTGAGTATCCGTTTTCTACGGAAAGTAATGAAGTTTTTTCATTTGAAGAATCTGAAGATGAAGATGTACGTGTCGTTAGTGGTGAATGCATTGACTTGTATGAGGCAATCGTAGAAGATATTCTATTGGAAGTGCCTTTAGAAGTTAGTGATGTTCAAGA
>CALBJM010000036.1 GCA_937893225.1 uncultured Erysipelotrichaceae bacterium
CTCTACCAACATACTTCTTTGCAATACTAACAACAAGACGTAAGTTAGAAGTGATCAGAATATTTCTTGCTTCTTCATCGCCTTCTTCGATTCTTTTGGCAATTTCAGGTTCATCTTCTGGTCTTAATAGAGGAACACGTCCAATTTCCTTTAAATACATCTTTACTGGATCATTCAATTGAATTTGTGCATTTCCACGCATAACAGCTTTAGAAATTTGATCAATTGTACGGATATCTACATCAGCATGAACATTTTCGCCATCTTCATCATCCGCAACATCATCATCCAATAGTGTTTCTTCTTCAAGTTCTTCTTGAATATCTTCGTCTTCAGATACATCAATATTTTCATTTCTGAACCAATCCCACAAAGCATCCAGGTCTTCATCGCTCATGTCGAGTTTTTCAAGAGAAGCCATGATGTCTTTTTGATAAATGATTCCTTCTGAAGCATAGATATTCTTATATTCTTGTTTTAATTCATCTAATGTTTTTACTTCTTTATTTTTCCCGCTACCTTTAGTAACTTCAATTTTAATTTCTTCTTTTTCCTCTTTCTTTTTGCTTGTTGCATCCTTAGAGGAAGTCTTCTTTTTTGTTTCTTCTTTCACTGTATTATTTTTTCTTTCTATCTTTTGTTTTTCTGTTTTTACAGATTTCTTTCCAGAGGACTTCATCGGCTCTGTTTCATTCATTTCCGTTATTTTGCTGGTTTTCTTCATTCATTAACCTCCTCTGTTCCTGTAAACATTCATTGTATTGTTTAATCAACAAAGTTAAACTTTCATGATTTAATGCTTCTGCGATTTGTTCACGATATTTTTTTGCACGCGCTGATAATACTTCACGTTTAATTTTTCGCATAGCACCATTCATCTTTGCTTCATCATAATCACTGCCAAAATCTTCTCTTGTCGCAATTTTTGTAATTAGATCTTTGATCGTTTGCTCATTTGTCATATCGATCAATATATTCGGGTCCGCTTTACCATATGTATGATTTGCATCGATGATCAACATTGCTAAGCGATGATAATCTTCTGATAATAAATACCCTAATTCTTCCTCAAATTTTTGGGAAGCTTTTAAAGATGTCATTATCATGGAAAGTATCATTTCTTCTGCATCTTTTGCACCATCAGGGACAACTAGCTTATAGATATGTCCAATCGTTTCTTCTTTTGGTTTTTCATCAATATGAATAGGTATGCCCGTATCATCTGTCAATACCTTAGCAAAGTAAGCTCTTTCTGATTCATCATCCAGTGCATTGATTTCTTCAATGACTTTTTGAACCATCTCTTTCTTTTCTAAATAGCTATCCATATTGATGCTATTTTCAAAATATTGCAGAACAAACTCCATCCAACTAATTTCTTTAGAAACAAGATTCTTCAATCCTTCTGCACCATAAGAACGTATGATTTCATCAGGATCTTTTCCTGTTTTATTAGATACGATAGCTACATCACAACCAATAGAACGTGCTAGTTTTGCAGCTTTATATGTTGCCCTTTGTCCAGCCGTATCACCATCATAACAAAACACCAATTTAGCGCTACTTTTTTTTAGAAGTGCAAGTTGTTTTTGCGTACAAGCTGTACCAAGCGTACATACTGCATTTTGGATTCCGGCTTTATAAAAAGCGATAACATCTGTTACACCTTCACATAAATAGATTTTACCCAATCTACGTGCATCAATCTTTGCTCGATGAAGATTATAAACTAAATCTCCCTTTACAAATAATTCTGTTTCATTTGTATTGATATATTTACTTGGATTATTTGGATTCATCGAACGTGCAGAGAATCCAACTGGATTACCTTGACTATCATGAATAGGAAATGTAATACGCTCGCTGAACACATCGTGTATTCCACTTTCACTCATGCGAGAAACATTCACGCTGACCAATTCTTTTTCAGCATATCCTTTTGCAAGTAAATACCGAGAAAGAGCGTCTCCATTAGGATCATATCCAATTTGAAACGCTTTCCGTATTTCAGCATTCAAACCTCTATTTTCAAGGTATTCTAATGCATTAGCGGCATTTGCTGTATCA
>CALBJM010000037.1 GCA_937893225.1 uncultured Erysipelotrichaceae bacterium
AATGATCGAAGAAAAATATTGGTCCAACTTTTCTGTAGTCAGTTCTCCTTGTTCTGTTGGTTTAAAGAATTTCGTCCTACTTTTTGCGCTACAGGAGCAAGCGTAACATATCCTCTAGCTTGGATAGTATCAATGATCATTGCATATGTAGATGGTCTACCAATACCATCTTCTTCTAACTTTTTAATTAGCGTAGCTTCTGTATAACGCTTTGGTGGTTCTGTAAAGTGTTGGGATGGTGTAACAGCTTCTGCTTGAATTTGTTCACCTTCTTCAAAAATCGGAAGAATCGTATCCTTGGATACACTATAGTCACCATATACTTTTAAGTATCCATCAAATGCCAATACATTCCCATTTGCGGTAAAATCATAGCCATTTTGTGAAAGTACCAGTGTCAATTTATCAGATTTGCTTGGTGCCATTTGTGAAGCCATTGCACGTGCATAAATAAATTTATAGAGTTTATATTGTTCGCTTGTTAAATGGTCTTTGATAGATTCAGGTGTATACGCAACATTCGTAGGACGTATAGCTTCATGCGCATCTTGTGCACCATCATCATTGTGTGCATGGTATGTCCCTAAGTATTCTTTGCCATATTGTGCTTCAATATAGTTTCTAGCATCATTGATATAAAGATTGCTCAAACGCGTGGAATCTGTACGCATGTATGTAATCAAACCTTCTTGTCCATTTCCTACATCAATGCCTTCATATAAGATTTGCGCAATAGACATTGTACGTTTTGCTGAAAAGCCAAGCTTTGTAGAAGCTTCTTGCTGCAATGTAGAAGTAATAAAAGGCAATGGTGCTTTTGCAGAACTTTTTGTCTTCTTAATAGAAGATACAGTGAATTCTCCTTTCGTAGCTTCTATAACTTTTGCAGCATCTTCTTCATTTTTGAGTGCAGCTTTTTTTCCATTGATCTTACTCAATCTTGCACTGAATTTTCTATTTTTCTTTTTAAAATCTGCTTCTACTTCCCAATATTCTTGTGGTTTAAATGCTTGAATTTCTTTTTCTTTTTCCACGATCAATTTCAAAGCAACAGATTGAACACGTCCTGCAGATTTAGACTTTATTTTGTTATTTAAAAGTTTTGATAACTTAAAACCAATGATACGATCTAAAATACGACGTGTTTCTTGCGAATGTACAAGATTCATATCCAGTGTGCGAGGCTGTGAAAATGCTTCTTTCACCGCATTCTTTGTAATTTCATGAAATGTCACACGATCCACAAGATCTTCAGATAAACCTAATTCTTGAGCAAGATGCCAACTAATTGCTTCTCCTTCACGATCCGGGTCGGTTGCTAAATAAACATAATCAGCTTTTTCAGCTAATTCTTTTAATTCTTTCACAGTTTCTTTTTTATCTTTTGAAATTTGATATACAGCTT
>CALBJM010000038.1 GCA_937893225.1 uncultured Erysipelotrichaceae bacterium
ACCAAGTGGTAGTGTGTCTTTTTTTTATTTTTGGAAGGGAATGAATCGTTTATGCGAATAAAGAAATCATATTTAGTAAAGTGGATTATCCTACTATGTACGGGATGCATGTTAGGAACACTTTTGACTGGTTGTACAGATCAATCAGTAAAGGGAAGCACTAGTAATGAAAAATTACCGTCGATTATTGTAGGGAGTGATAATTATCCACCTTATAACTATGAAGATAGTGATGGTAATCCTACGGGTATTGATGTGGATTTAGCTACTGAGGCATTTCGACGAATTGGCTATAATGCGATTTTTAAAACCATTGATTGGGAGGATAAAAAGAATCTTGTAGAAAGTGGTGCAATTGACTGTATATGGGGCAGTTTTTCTATTGATGGCAGAGAAGATCAATATCAGTGGACACAACCTTATATGTACAGTCGTCAAGTAGTCGCAGTGCGCAAAGATAGTGATATTCATACTCTACGTGATCTTGAAGGAAAACGTATTGCGGTCCAATCTACCACTAAGCCAGAAGAAATCTTTCTTTCTCACAGTGATACACGAATTCCACAATTAGCAGAAGTATTCTCTCTACAAAATAGGGAATTGATTTATCCATATCTAAGTAAAGGCTATGTGGATGCTATAGCAGCTCACGAAACATCCATCCTACAATGCATGTCTGATTATAACCTCGAATATCGCATTTTAGATGAACCTCTTCTCACTGTAGGACTTGGCGTTGCATTTAGTAAAAATGATACACGTGGTCTCTCTGATGAACTTTCTCAAACTTTTGTTAAGATGCGAAAGGATGGGAGCATGAAACGAATCATCGGAAAATATCTATCTGAGCCTGAAAAATTTATGGAGGTGAATGGCTATGCTGAATAACACAATGAAAAAAAAGTCTTTCAGACATTCACTTTTCTTTCAGATTATTTTGGGTGTTGCTATTATGGCTGCAGTCGCACTTATTTCTACACAGTCTGATTTGGCTACGACGCAACACATTCTAGCTACTACAACAAACTATATCAAAGAGCAGTGTAATCGCTATGCTCGCATTGGGCTAGCTTCTGAGACTAAAAGTCTGATGCGAATCATAGAAAGCAGCAAGCAGATTGTTTCGAAAATAGAGAATGAAAACAACACTATTTCTGAAGCAACATTGCAAGCATATGCACAAGATAATTATGTTACGGGGATAGTATTGCTAAATGGAGATGGAGAGATTGATTCTTGGTACGATGCAGAGGGACAAAAACCAGAGCAAGTACAAGAGGCATTACGATCTTCGGCATTGTTGAATACCGCCTTACACACAGAAAAGCGTTATTCTGTACGCCTAGATTGTGAAGATAAAAGTGAAATAGATCTTGCAGCTGTTCCTTGTCAAAATAAAAAGGGACTTATTGTTGCTTATTATCACACACCATTGGAATATATTACATCTTTTAATCTTTCAGTGTCTTCACTATTATCTGGATATAATATGGAAAATAATGGCATTATAGTTGTTACAGAAGGCGATTCGATTGTAGCTAGCAATGATGATTCTCTTGTAGGAAAAAATGCAAGTGATGTTCCTATTCTTCACAAAATAAATTCAGTTTCTGGAGCGGAAAATCTATTGCATACGAATCAAAGTGGTGATTCCTTATCGCAGTATTTTGGATTGATGGAACGCGGAAGAGATTTTTATGTATACTCTTTTATGTCAGAACGCAAAGTATTTCCAACTACGCCTAGGACACTGTTGTATACATTAATTGCTTATATTCTGCTATTGCTTGGGTTTAATATGGTTCGCTGGAAAGCTGCACAGCGTGCACAAGAAGAATTTTCAGAACAATTGCAAACCAAA
>CALBJM010000039.1 GCA_937893225.1 uncultured Erysipelotrichaceae bacterium
TTTCTTGAATTTTCAATTAATATCACTAAGAATTTATTTGCCTTAACTTAATGACCTTGGGCAATTTGCCATGCTTTTTAGTTTAGCAACCTTCAGATAATGGAACCATTGCAGCACCAATGATGCCTGGTTCATCAAGTTCAGAAAGTTTGAATGGTGTATCACGAACAGCTTCATGTGAGAACTTCTTAAAGTTTTCAATGACACCTGGCAAGAACTTATCTGCACTCTTTGTCATTCCTCCACCAATGATAAACATTTCAGGATCGCAAACCGTAGAAATTGTCGCGAACATCTGTCCAAGATCTTCTTGAAAATGCTGCACGATTGCTTGTGCTTTCGCATTTCCTTTTTCTGCTAGATCAAATACATTTCCAGCATGTTGAATGTTTTCTTCTGGAAGAGCATTTTGCCCTTTTCTTGTAATAGCAGTGCCGCTTGCTTCATTTTCGATAGCACCAACATTCAGGTAATTGATTTTTTCGCGATCACGATCAATGATCATATTTGCGATTTCACCACCAAATCCATGCATGCCACTAACCGTTTTACCATCAACGACCAAGATTCCGCCAATACCAGTAGAAATCGTTACATAAAATACTGTACGCAACCCTTTTCCTGCACCAACAAGAGCTTCTGCTAGGCCTGCACAGTTTGCATCATTTTCCAAATATGCTGGCATACCAAATTCCTTAGATAATTCTGCTGCCATTGGATAGCCTTTAAAACCCTTCAAATTTGTTGAAAGAATCAAAGTCTGTGTTTTTTTGTCCACTGGACTAGGTACACCTACACCAATTCCACTTGCTTCTTTCCAATCTGGCAATTGACGAATCATATCTTTCATATTCGCCATAACCTTTTCAGGTCCTTCCATACCATAAGATGGGCCTTTTACTTGCGCAAGAATTGTACCATCTGCACTAATTTTTGCACATCTGACGTTTGTACCGCCTAGATCAACACCAATGTAACACTTCATACTATCCTCCTTATTCTCTATGAGTGTTTGTACAATTATTATTCCACTTCATCCCCAATTAAGTTCACACCAGACACTTTCGTCATCTTAACATGAACAAATTCTCCTGGATGATGATCTCTTAACGGATGCAATCTTATATTTCCATCCACATTATCTGGTGCCATTTTCGCACTTCTTCCTATATACATATGCGTCAAAGGATCTGTTCTTTCAATCAATACTCTTTGGATCGTTCCAATTTCTGCTTGCATTGCCTCATTCGCAATATCTGCTTGTATATCCATGATTTCTTTACGGCGTCTTTCTTTTTCTTCCTGCGGTACGTTGTCTTGCATATCATATGCTGCTGTACCTTCTTCTCTAGAATATGTGAATACGCCTAATCGATTCCAACGCAATTGCTTGACTAATGAAACACTTTCTTCGTGTTCTGCAAGTGTTTCTTCAGGAAAACCAGCTATCATTGTTGTACGCAATACCGCATTTGGAATTTCTTTGCGAATTTTTGTAACACGATCAATGATTTGTTCTCGACTTGTCTTTCTACGCATACGTTTGAGCATAGTAGATGAGCCATGCTGCGTAGGAATATCGAAATAAGGAAGAATGTGTTTAGAATCACGAATCGTTTCAATCAAATCATCTTCCATTTCATCTGGATACATATATAACATACGGATCCACTCAAATCCTTCAATCTTATCTAATTCTTTTAATAACTCACACAAATGGGATTTTCCATCAAAATCAAATCCATATCTCGTACAATCCTGTGCAACCAATGTCACTTCTTTTACACCAATAGAAGCTAAACGATTTGCTTCTTTTAGCACATCTTCCATTGGAACAGAATGCAAGTTTCCACGAATAAATGGAATTGCACAAAATGCGCAACGATTGTTACACCCATCACTAATTTGCAAATATGCCATCCAAGGCTTACCAGAAAGAATTCTAGGTGTTAAACCATAATTGTTGGCAATTTTCACACCCAATACTTCTGTTAAAATAGATCCCATTGCACTATATTCATCAATCGAAATAAAGCGATCCACTTCTGGCATCTCTTCTTCTAACTGTGGTTTATAGCGCTTTGCTAAACAACCCATAACGATGAGTTTCTTCAAATTCTTTTTTTTATAATCTGCAACATCTAAAATCGTTTCGATTGCTTCACTCTTTGCCGCATCAATAAATCCACATGTATTTACAATAATTGCATCTGCTTCATCATAGGAAGTTACAATTTCTTGCTTAGATTGGTTCAACAATCCAAGCACATTTTCTGTATCCACAAGGTTTTTTGCACAACCTAAAGATATTACTCCAATTTTCATGTACACCTCTTCAACTCTTTCACTATTATACCATTGAAAAAGCATTATCATCGTATGTTTTCATAAATGATGTATGATATTAAAACAAAGGAGATATTACTATGTTAAAAATATATGGAACAAACACATGTCCAGATTGTGTTGAAGCAAAAGCAAACTTTGATTTTTATAAGATCGAATATGC
>CALBJM010000040.1 GCA_937893225.1 uncultured Erysipelotrichaceae bacterium
CAATGCATATGACAAAGCAATAGATATTCCAGATGAAAAAGAACAAATTACAGTTGAAACACCATCTGTAAAAAATGATGCAATCGAACAAAAATTATCTCGTCTGAATAAAAATAAGAGCACAGAAGAAACTGTTGTTTTAGAAAAAACGGAAGAGGATCTGCATCTAGACGAATTGAAAGCTGGACAAAAATATCGAAATGGGACGAAAATCTTGTATTTGGATAATGAAGTCGAGATAGAAGATTTCAACCCAAATACAAGTCGCTATAAAATCGTTGATAAAGGACGTACAAAATGGGTCACTGATAAAAATCTTAAATTGATCGACCCTGAAGTACCTGTTTCTTTACAAGATGAAGATCCAGCTGTTGCGGATGAATTGAGTGATGTTTTACAAACAAAAGAAGAACATCCAGTCAACCAAACTATGGCAATCGATCCACAAAGAACAAGTACACCAAAACACGCGCGGACAGATAAACAAAAAGTCATTCCGACGAATCCTGTACCTTTTGAAGAGCTTTATAAAGAAGCTTACGTACCTCATGAAGAAACAGCTGAGGAAAAAGCAATTCGTATGAAAAAGAAAAAGAAGACACCAATTGCACAAAAGATCGTTTCCATCATTTTATGTATCTTGATTATATTGCTTGTTATAGGTGTGTATACACTGTATACCGGTCTTCAACCAGTTTCTCAAAAATCAGAAGAAGTTCCATTTATGGTAGAAGATGGTGAAACAGTTAAAACAGTGGCACAAAAGTTGCAGGATGAAGGCATCATTCGTAATGCAGAAGTGGCAAGTACGTATGCGAAGATCTATCATCTGACAGATGTGAAACAAGGTTTGTTTACGCTTGATAAAAGTTGGGATATCAAACAAATGTTTACGTACCTCAATGATCAAAATGCTGCAGGCAGAGATCAAGTTGCGGTAACAGTGATCGAAGGTGATTGGGCCAAGGATGCTGCAAAAAAATTTGAAGAAGTGACAAACGTATCTAGTAAAGATCTGCTTGCTTTATGGAATGATAAAGATTGGATCACATCACAAATGGAGAAATATCCTTTCTTAACGAATGATATGTTCAATGATGGTGTAAGAATCTATTTAGAAGGGTATCTTGCACCAGATACATATTACGTAAATAAAGAAACGACTGCAGAAGAAATTACGACGACTTTATTAGATCAGTCTTTGAAAGTATATGAGAAATATGCGGATGCTATCAAAAATAGTGGGCATTCTATAGCAGAAATCTATACAATGGCTTCAATTATTCAATATGAAGCAGGCACAAATCCAGATGATTTAGCTAAAGTAGCTTCTGTATTCTATAATCGCTTAAAACAAGGCATGAAATTACAGAGCTCCGTAACGGTTTGCTATGCAATAGATTTTGATAAATTAGAAGATAATTGGCAATCATGTGAAGTAAATCCAGATTATGATTCTCCATATAATACTTATGCACATGAAGGATTGACGCCTGGACCAATTGAAAATGCAGGAGAAGCAGCTATCAAAGCAGCAATCGAACCAGCAGATACAAATTATCTCTATTTTATGGCAGAAGTATGTCCTGGTGGAGATGGAACTGTACATTATGCAGAAACGATAAGTGAGCACAATGCCAATGTTGCAAAATATTTAAATTGTTATTGATATGAAACATAGTACGTGTGTTTACTTGATTGATGGAAAACAATGGTTGTTTTTATTGCGAAACAAGAAAGAAAATAATCCAAATCGAGGAAAGTATATAGGCGTTGGTGGAAAATGCAAAATACATGAAACAAGTGAAGCTTGTGCTCGACGCGAAACGTTGGAAGAAACAGGATATATCATAGATACTTTGGAATATCGCGGAACGATCGTATTCCATATACCTCATGCAGAAGATGAAATCAGTGATATCTATACTTGCAGAGAATTTCATGGAACGATGCATGAATGTAATGAAGGCACACTCGTTTATGTAGAGGAATCTGCTATCTTTTCTTTGGATCTATGGCAAGGAGATCGCATATTTCTCGAAAGAGTATTAGAAAATGCAGAACCATTTTCTCTTGAATTTACATATAATGAATCAAATGATTTACAGAAATGGACGGAAAGAAACATATGAAACCTTTAATCATAGGCATTGCTGGAGGATCAGCATCTGGGAAAACTTCGATTTCTAGACACATCCAAGAAAAATTTGAAGATCTAACACGAGTACTTGTTATTCGGCAAGATGATTATTATAAAGATCAATCTTCCAAACCGATGTCAGAAAGAATCAAAACAAATTATGATCACCCAGATGCATTTGATAATGCTTTGTTGGAACAACACATACATGATTTAATACAAGGCAAAAGCATTGAAAAACCAACATATGATTATGTCAATCATACAAGAAGCAATGTAACAGAAAAATGCTTTCCTTGCGATGTATTGATCTTAGAGGGATTATTTGTTTTACAAGATGAAAAGATTCGCAATTTGTTAGATATTCGTGTATTCGTAGATACAGATGCAGATATTCGTTTTATTCGTCGCTTGAATCGTGATGTACAAGAACGAGGTAGAACGATGGAGTCTGTAGTTACGCAATATATGTCTACGGTACGTCCTATGCATGAATCGTTTGTAGAGCCTTCAAAACGATTTGCGGATGTTATCATACCAGAAGGTGGAACGAATCGCGTTGCAATTGATTTGTTGAACACAAAAATTTCTAGCATCCTGAATGGTGGAATGCTATAATACGAAAGCATGTAAAAGGAGTAATAAAATGGCTGAAGAAAACAAGATTTATGTCACTGAAGAAGGTCTAAAAAAATTACAAGATGAATATGATAATCTTGTTCATGTTGTCCGTGAAGAAGTAAAGGCTGAACTTGCTGAAGCAAGATCTCAAGGTGACTTGAGTGAAAATGCCGACTC
>CALBJM010000041.1 GCA_937893225.1 uncultured Erysipelotrichaceae bacterium
TAGCATGCATGGAAAGTCCTTGTTGCATGGTCTTTCATCAAGTGGTAGGTATAGTATTTTCATTTTGCCTCCTATTGCAGAAAAGCCAGAATTCTCTGGCTTCATTTATTTTTTTGGATGATAAAGTCTAAAATAGCTTTTGCCCCTTCTTCAATACCATGGTTGCCTTTATTTGGCAAACCAAGGCAAGTATATACTTCGCCAACAGGTATTTTTTCTTCAAAAAGTTTATCAAATATTGTATTGATGAGCTTTGTACACGCTTTTTGTTTTTGCATTGGTCCAAATGGATTTGCAAAGAAAGTAGTGGATAATCCAGATTCTTGTGTTGTGCCTAATGCAAATCGTTTTCCATCAATAAAGGTCTGCTTCGCTTCTTGTTCAGTTTTAAACAAATGTATCCCACGTTTGTCAGTGTAATTGTTTGCATAAATGAAGCAATCGATATCGTGGCCTTTTGTGATCGTTTTGTAATTTCCTGCAGGTACAACTACACGTGCATTTTTCTTTTCTGGATTGAAGAAAATAGAGCGATGAAGATCTTTATATGCCGTTCCTTTTTCTAAATCATCCAACCGCACAAATGCACCAATTTCAGTTCCTTCAGCTTTGATATGTCCATATTGATCAATATGGACACTACCCATGTCATCAAAAACAGTTTCTTGATGATCGATAATATCACTGGCTATTGTGTTTAATGCTTCAAGCGTTTCAGATTTTCCTGCACCAGAATCTCCCATAAATAATAATCCACGTTTTGAACCATCTTTGAGATAGAGGTTGACCATAGCACCGTGTATTGGTAACCAGCCGCGCTTTATCGCAACTAGATTATGGAGTGTTAATAATGATTTTTTTGTATATCCAAAATAGTCGATTTCTTCTGCTGAAGAAGTTTTGCCTATGAATAAATCATTTTGCTCATCATAATAAAAAACAGTATCTTTTGTACCATCATGATTTCCAAATAGAAGAATCGCATCTGGTTTTCTTCCTTCACAATCTTCTCTTCTTGCTAATTGGAATAGTCCTGTCGTTCCTACGCAACTTGCCATATAATCTTTGTGGAAATAGGCATAGATTAATAACTTGCCTATTAATGCAGGATAACATACCCAATCTTCTATATGTCCTTCAAAATCTTCCATGGGGTTATGGTCGTGTTCTTGGAAAACATTTGATCGTTTGTTGGATTTTGTATGTATGATCAATGGTGTGCGTACCATGATCGTATGCACAAATGCAATGTTTTGTAGTTGCGCGTATTCTTTTGGACAATTCCATTGGTATGTTTGTAAAAGAAGGGAAGCATTGCTTCCTGCATCGAGTTGTTTGTATACATTATCTCTTCTGCCAGTAATTTTTGCTTCTACTGAACGATAGAAATTTCGTGCAAGTTCATTGATTTCATGGTCTAGATTCATAAATGCATTTGTTGTAAATGAATCCGCATTCTGTTGGTAGAGGATAGAAAAACGCTCTAAAGAAGTCCAATAACGATAGCCTTCTGATATGACTTCTTCCATAATTTCTGGTAATTCCAAATAAGGAATATCTACTGTTTCCGTATGAATCAATAGTAATAAACGTAGTGTTCCTTTGATTTTTGTGACGACTTGTTCTCTATTGGAATCTCCTTGATATAAAAAATCTCTGAGATCTTTTCTATGTGTTTCTAAGTAATCTAAGTATTTTTCTAGAAATGTATTAAAAAAAGGAGAATCGAGTAATTGGGCGGAGGAGTTAACTGTAGAGTATGTAAAATTTAAAATCACTTCATTTTCATGAAAATAACAATGGTTATTCATATTGCTTCCTTTCAATAGATTATATGTAATGTAAAGGCTTACATATGTATTATATTCTTATTTTTGTATTTTTAATATGTCAATCATCTTACAATACTAGCGGAATGTATAAACAAGATGCTGAGTTAGTTTTATTTAACAATTTATAAATTGTGATAGAATAAATCTGCTTGAGGTGATGAATATGCATTATGGAAATCAAAATACAAAACGTTTTATGATAATTGTCATAATTGTTTTATTTATCGGGGGTTTTATTAAAGGCATGTGGAATGCAAATAATAAAATGACGCATATTGTAGAACAAGAACAAACAAATAGTGCAGAAACTATAGGAAAATAGTGATACTGTGCTGTATGATATTACAGATGCTTTGATTCTTGAAATAGAATCAAATGTGGGAAATATAGGAGAATTGAAATGAATAAAAATATGAAATATGTTAGGCAGTTGCCTACACCAGAAGAGCTAAAGTTAGCATTTCCTCTTTCTGCGGAAATTGTCGAAACAAAAAGAAAAAGGGATCAAGAAATCGAGAATATCTTTACAGGCAAAGATGATCGTTTCCTTTTGATCATTGGACCTTGCTCTGCAGATCGTGAAGATGCTGTATTGGAATATATGCATAAATTAGCAGAAGTGCAGGAAAAAGTAAAAGATAAGATTTTTATGATTCCACGCGTATATACAAATAAGCCACGTACAAAGGGTGTTGGATATAAAGGTATGTTCCATCAGCCAGATCCACATAAAGAAGAAGATATGTTGAAGGGTATTATTGCTATTCGTCAATTACATACGGATGTGATTCGTGAAACGGGTTTTATTTGTGCAGATGAAATGTTGTATCCAGATAATTACGCTTACTTAAATGATTTGCTTGGGTATGTAGCTGTTGGTGCAAGATCTGTAGAAGACCAACAACATCGTATTGTTGCGAGTGGGTTAGATATTCCTTGTGGTATGAAAAATCCTACTGGTGGTGATTTGAGTGTCATGATGAATGCAATTTCTGCGGCGCAAGTAAAGCAGAAGTTTGTATATCGCGGATGGGAAGTTGAAACAAATGGAAATCCTTTGGCACATGTAATCATGCGTGGGTATGTTGATCGTTTTAATCATTCACATTCCAATTATCATTATGAAGATTTGATGGAAGTAAAGTCTTTGTATCATCAGTTTGATTTGGAAAATCCAGCTGTTATTGTCGATTGCAATCACAATAATTCTGGGAAGAAATTTATGGAACAAATTCGTATTTCAAAGGATGTTATTCATTCTATGAAATGTTCAGCGGATATTCGTTCTTTAGTAAAAGGATGCATGATTGAAAGTTATCTTGTAGATGGTAATCAAAAACCTGAAGAAACAGTTTATGGGAAATCTATTACAGATCCATGCCTTGGTTGGGAGAAAACGGAACAAA
>CALBJM010000042.1 GCA_937893225.1 uncultured Erysipelotrichaceae bacterium
CGATTCCCCTTAGCTCCACTCAAAGAACTAGCGACGTGTGTCGCTTTTTTTGTATAAAAGAGGTTCTCATATTTCTATGAAAACCTCTTTTTTAATATACCAAGGACACAACTTCAGGAACCTCTACGCGATCCTTAACTTTGCCTAAAGTTCCATCATCATTTACATTAAAACATACTACTTCGTTTGAATTTCTATTTGCACATAATAGATAATTCTCCATCAAAATAAAATCTCTTGGATGTTTTCCTCCACAACTCGTCGTTTGAATAACTTCAGGCTTATGATTGTCTAGCTCAATAACAGAAATAACATCTTTTGTTCTTGTGGAAACATAGAGATATTTTTCATTTTTTGATAAACGAATCGCCGCAGTATCACGTATGTGTGTTTCACCACTCATTAATACCGGAATTTGATATTCAATCTTCCAATCCCCTACATGGATAACAAACAATTCGTTTGATAGCTCTGAAACTAAATATAGATATTCTCCATCTTTTGTAAACACACCATGTCTAGGTCCTGTATTAGCATTAAAATGTATAGAACCTAATTTTTTTAAACCTCTATCAAATATGAATACGCGATCCAAAAATAAACACGGTACAAGAACAATTTCATCTTTAATTAATACTTGATGGCATCCTGCACCATCTTGAATCTGCACCGCATTTTTATACTTCATTTTTCCATTTTCATAAAGAATATGAGAAACAGTACCTGTATGATAGTTTGCGGTATAAATGTCATTATCTTTTTTAGCAATAAAGCATGATGTCCTTTCTTCAAATGCAATCTGATCTTTAATTCCTCCTTCTGCACTCACTAAAGCAACACCACTATCATGCTTAAAATCTGCGACAGAAAAAATACCATCCGTATCTTTCACTAAATATTTAGGATTTTCAATTTCGCAAAAAAGGCCCAGGTTTTCTAACTTTCCATCTTCAAAAGATAAACGATAGATACCCTTAGAGGTTTTGCTGGTATATGTACCAGCATAAATAATTGTTTTCATGGTTCCATTTTACCAAAAAGAAAAGGTAATGCACATAGCATTACCATTAATCTGCAACTTTCAAATAAATATCTTCGTAAATTTTTTGCAATTCTTCTTTTTGTGCATCACTCATTTGTGACTCTTCACTTTGAATCTCAAATCCATCTACAAGTGCAACGTGATATCCTACGACTTTTCCATTTTTTATGCCCACTACAAAAGGAACATACATTTCTTTTTCACCAGTTTCTTCATCTGTATCCAAGATATCGCCAAAATTATTCGTTAAGTTCAAATAATCATCATGATTAGGACTCACAGCTGCATCTACATAGTAGGCTGGAACATCATATTTCAACATAACTTTATTCAATTCTACAACAGCTCTTTCGCACCATGGACATCCTACATACCCATAATACACAACTCCAGAACCTTTTTCATCAAACAAACGGATCGTTTCTTTTAATGAAGTCTCCTCGAAATCACCCACTTCATTACCAATCCATTTATAGTCACTCATGCTTGCCTTAGTCGCTACAAGAGGTGCATTATTTGTGATTGTTATTTTCTTTGTTTCTTCTTCTGTGCTACTTTCTTTCACTGTAGCCGTAGAGGAACAACCTACAAGTAAAAAAACTGTCACAATTCCTACAATTAATTTTCTCATTTAATTCTCCTAATAAACTACGATCAATCAATTTTCTTAACTACGGTATTTTGATACATCGCATCGATTTTTTCTCTTGTTGCCAATCCTTTAGAATACGCCGTAGCACTTCCACAAGATGCACCAAACTTCAACGAATCATATGAATCACCTGTTCTAAGATAATTCATTAAGAATCCCGCAATCATAGAATCACCTGTTCCCACTGTATTAACAACTGCTTCTTGATCCAAGAACTCACATGTAAAAGTGCCATGATCATTCACTAATATTGCCAAAGTATCTGTCAAAACGATGACATGCTTAGCACCTAATGCATACATTTTTTTAGCACCCTGAATTGCATCTTCTTCTGTTTCGATTTTCGTATCTAATATCAATTCTAATTCTTTGCTAGTTGTTTTACACAGAAATGGTTTATATGCTAACATGTCTTGCATGATTTTAGTATTTGTATCCAAAACTACTTTCACACCTTCTTCAATCAAGTTTTTCAGCATGTTTTCTGTTTCTTCAATGAGCCATTCTTGTGTATTACCCGCAAGTACAAAATAGTCTTGTTCATAAATTTGCGATGTTTTGCGCACAAGATTTTGCATGTCTTCGTGTGTAATATACGGTCCCATAGCATGGATATCTGTCATTTCATCCTTACCGCGCAATTTTACATTAACACGTGTATGTCCATCTGTATAAGTAAAATTCGGACGAATATTTTCATATTTTGCTAATAAAGAGATATAAAAATCTTTTGTAAATCCACCGATGAAACCAAACGCTTTTGATGGTATACCAAGATTATTTAAAACAATAGAAACATTGATGCCTTTACCACCTGCTTCGTAATACTCCAATGTGGAACGATTTACTTTTCCATTCTGAACATTTTCATCAAATTCAAGATAGTAATCCAACGAAGGATTCATTGTACATGTACAAATCATACTAACACCCCTTAGCTACATTCGAAATAATCTTCAAAATAACTTCACGTGCCTGTTCCAATTCTTCTACAACACAATACTCGTATGGTCCATGAAAATTACCTCCTCCAACACCTAAATTTGGACATGGTAACCCTCTAAGGGATAATTCTGCTCCATCCGTTCCACCTCTCACTGCTTCATGCAAAGGAGTAATACCCAATTGTTCAAATGCTTTATAGGCCATTTGCATTGCATCTGGATTTTCATCTAATACTTCTCGCATATTGTGATATGCATCTGTAATTTCTATCGTACATACATCATCACCATATATCGCATTAACATATGCAACCGCTTTTTTCATCAATTCTTTCTTTTCATTCAATTTTGTTAAATCGTGATCACGAAGAATATATGACAATTCTGCTTTTTCTACATTTCCTTGCATACTTGTCAAATGAATAAAACCATCTCTGCCTTCCGTATGTTCTGGACGCATATATTCTGGAAGAAGATTTTGATATGCGCACGCAACTGCAGCAGCATTGATCATTTTATCCTTTGCTGAACCTGGATGAATGGAAAAACCTTTAAATGATACATTTGCAGAAGCTGCGTTAAATGTCTCATCACTGATTTCTCTAACTGTTCCACCATCCATAGTGTAAGCAAAATCTGCACCAAATTTTCCAATATCAAAATACTTAGGTCCATTGCCAATTTCTTCATCTGGTGTAAATCCGACCGCAATTCTACCGTGTCTCACTTCTGGATGTTCTTTTAAATAAAACATTGCTTCCATGATTGCAGTTACACCAGCTTTATCATCTGCGCCCAACAAAGTCGTTCCGTCTGTAACTAACAGCGTTTTTCCTTTTGCCGACTTCATTTCCGGAAAGTCACTCATATGTGTGACCATATGTTCATTTAAAACAATATCATTTCCATCAAAATTCTCAATCAATCTTGGCTTAACTCCATTACCAGAATAATCTGGGGCAGTATCCATATGCGCAATAAATCCTACTGTTTTAGTATTTTCTTCCATATTGGATGGTAACCAACCATATACATAGCAATGTTCATCTAAGCAAACTCCCTCTAATCCAGCCTCTTTCAATTCTTTTTCAAGAATTTTCGCTAGATCAAATTGTTTTGCGCTACTAGGCGTCATACTCTCATTTTGAGGATCAGACTGTGTATCAATCTGACAATAACGAACCAATCTTTCTACAGCACTCATATTTTTAACCTTCCTCATCTAAAATAGCTTCCGAAAAAACACAATCAAATGCAGAATTTCCCGGAGAACATGCATAAATACCTATTTTCATAACATTTGTACCAATCGCAAATTCACGTAAATCTGAATATCTCTTACCATTGAAACTATATTGAATACGCACGATACCTCCGCGTACCCATACCCGATAATACATCCATTGAATTGCTGAACCTATTTCTCGTTCCGAGCGATCCGTTCCATCCGAGTGATACACACGGCATACTAACTTTGAAACTTCACCATCTCTTTTTTCACAACCACACACCATCTTTCTACCATTCGCATCATATAGCACAATACCACATTGATCAAACGCCTTCTTATACAAGAAATCACACCGTACACTAAAATGAAAATTGCCTCTCGGACACAATTCCATCTCTACAGCTTCTGCGCTCTTGCCTAAAAGATTTAAAGATGTATTAGGTTCCGTTTCAAGAATGATTTTTTTATGATCAACTACCGCTCTTTTTGGCTCATGAACCCATTTCAATTCTTTTAAGTCAATACTTTTTTCCATATCCTTTATGAAAACAATAACCGTGAACTTTGTCCACGGTTATCAGTTTATTCTGCATCCTTTTTAATTTCAATATCAAAGTCTTTTAAATTATATAGTTCTACTGACTGTTCAATAGATTTCTTGTCAGTTTGAATATTTTCTTTTGCCATTCTTCCTTTAACAGTCATAGCATCCGTAATACAAGCAGGGCCTGCAATACATCCACCTTCGCAATTCATGCCTTCCAAGATATCACCCTGGAATCTACCAACTTTCATTAACAGCAATTGCTTCTTACATTCAAAGCCACCATTTGCAATAACTGCCTTATATGTTTCTGTATCTCCAGCTTCCTTTGCAGCTTGTGTAACAGCAGCAGCTACGCCACCAGAATAAGCAAAGTTGCGTCCATAATTAGAAGCATATTTCTCTAATGGACCAACTTCAACATCTGCAGGCGAAATACCCTTGGCAATGAACATCGCAGCAAGTTCTTCATATGTCACTGCATAGTCGCAAAGATCACTACCCATAACTTCACTCTTTTTCGCAATACATGGACCAACAAATGTAACAACACAATTTGGATCATCATGCTTCAATTTTTTCGCCAAAGCAAGCATAGGGGACAATGTTGTACTCTTATTCTTTTCATACTGTTGAGGGAAATGAATCTTCAACATATTAACGAATGCAGGACAACAAGAAGTCGTTAAAGGAACACCAGCTTCCTTATGTTCTTTCAATTCCTTATATTCTGTTTGTGCTACTAGATCTGCACCCGCAGCAACTTCTACACACTCAGCAAACCCAATCATTTCAACACTCTTCATAACCTGCGCAAGACTAGCATTCTCAAACTGACCCTGAATAGAAGGTGCTACGATTGCATATACTTTCTTTCCTTCACGAATATCATTCATTACAGGAAGAACTTCGCTCTTATCTTCGATTGCACCAAATGGGCAAGCATTTTCACACTGACCACAATTGATACACTTCTTCTCATCGATTTGACACAATCCATTTTCATCCCAACCGATTGCCTGAACTGGACAATGTGCATAACAAGGTCTTTCTGTTACAACAATTGCATTATATGGGCAAGCTCTTGCACATGCACCACATTCTTTACACTTACTATAATCAATTTCAGAATGATATGTACCCATATGCATAGCACCAAAACGACAAGCCGCCATGCAACTCTTAGCCATACACTTTCTACAGTTATCAGTCACTCTGATTTTCTTGATCGTACAACCATCACATGCCGCATCAATAACTTGAACGATTTGCGTAGGTTCATGCTCTGAACCTTCACAAGCATCTTTCCCCATAGCAAGGCGAACTCTTTGTCTTAACACTTCTCTTTCCTTATAAACACAACATCTCATTCTTGGAGAAGACAAAGAAACCAGATTATGGGCATACGCCTGGATTTCATCTTCGTTTACTTCTCCTTTAATTGCCGCACGACACAAAGCAACCAAAACATCAAATTTAAATTGTCTGGACTCGTTAGAAAACATGTTCTCCATAATATGTATTCTCCTCAATCTTTTTAATATTATTCACAACGGAATGAATGCTCATATTGCATTCCATGTTGAACCCTTTTTAATTCTTCTTCACTAATTAATTGCATCAAGATTTGACGTGCAAACTCAATGGTAGCTCCCATACCTCTACCCGTGATGAGATTTCCATCCGTCACAGCTAATTCCATTTGATACTCTCCACCATAGGCGCCATCAAAATCTGGAAAGCATGTATATTTTTTCCCTCGCAGCATACCTAAATGTCCAAAAATAGATGGAGCAGCACAAATCGCACAAGTTAGTTTACCTTCTTCAAAATGTTTTTTAACAGCCTCTTTCAAAGAATCACAACTTTCAAGATTGGCCGTTCCAACTTTTCCTCCTGGAAGAATCAATACATCATACGCTGAAAGATCAACGTCACAATATCTTTTCTCTGCTTCAATAACTACAGATTGTGAAGTTGTAACCTTTAAAGAATCATTCATAGATATCAAATCCACAGAAATCTTTGCACGTCGCAAAAGATCCACTGTAATCAAGCCCTCGCATGTTTCAAAGCCATCTGCGAGAAAAATGGCACACTTACTCTTTTCCATATGTGAAAATTATAACATAAGATGCTATATTTTACTGTATGATTTCAATTTTT
>CALBJM010000043.1 GCA_937893225.1 uncultured Erysipelotrichaceae bacterium
ATGCAGGAAAAAATTATGGTACACCTTATGTAAGCAGTTCCTATAAAAGTTATGGAAAGTATCCACTAAAATGGCAATCTGGATGGTCTAAAGGAGAGTTGAAAAATTCAAATTCTGTCCAGACTAGAAAGATGATTAATGAATGTGACTTTTCATAAAATAATTCGATTCATTGTTTTTATAGTTTTGTTAACAGGGTGTCATTCTAATGGAATATCAGTAGATCCAATTCTGCCTATGGAACAGAAATCTTTGATTAATTATTTTGAAGTTGTTCCAAGCAGAAACGGTTTTTATTATGTAGATGATCAGCTTATACTCAATTATTTTGATTTCAATAATTTAAAAAGTCTAGCATTGGGACCGTTAGATGAAAAGACAAACATGTATACCTATTCTTATATGGGTTCTACAATATATCAAAATCATAATTATCTTTGGTATTTGACAGATTATACAAATGCTGAAGGTGTGTCTTATTCTTCTATTACGAGGCAATCTCTTGATGGTGTAGATATTCAAAATGTATTCGATTTGGAGTATAATGCAAATCAATTTTTGATTCATAATGGTTATATTGTATGTACAGAAAATGAAGATAATGGAAAATATATTATTCATATTCATGACTTAACAGGAAAAGAGTGTGCTGCTTTAGAAGAAAAAGAGTTTGTCGATCATCTGATTGCCGATGGTGAGAGGATATACTATACAACTTCAATAAATGGGAATCGGTATTGAAATATATTGATTGTAAAGATTTAACTAGCCATATAGTTGATATTGATTTCCAAACTTTTATTTTTGAAAATTCCAACAAGGCTTCAGTATACACATGTGAAAAGAATATGTCTGAAGAAGATACAGCTATTCATGCTGCAATTATTGATATAAACACACAGAAAGTACTGTTTAATATGGATAATGTTGTAATTAATTATTTTGATGATAACTATATTTATACTTCATCTACGAATGAAGAACTTGTTAAATATAGACTGTATGATTGGGATGGAAATCTTATAAAAGAAATCTCTCCAGAAGAACTTATTGGAAAAGAATGTAATACAAATAATATGTTTTGGAAAACAAATGGTTCACAGATCATACGTATTGTAGATAAATATATTGTAGCTAGTACAACGCGAGGCAAGATGGATCATTTCTATGTATGTAATATGGAAACTGGGAAATGTTTATATGTAAATTAGTTCTTAGTAAATGAAAATGTTAACAAAAAAGATCTGAAATTGAATCAGATCTTTTTAAAATTTAAAGTGTTTCGTGAGCGTTTCTTGCGATAACATCTAATTGTTGTTCACGTGTTAAGTCGATGAATTTAACAGCGTAACCAGATACACGAATCGTAAAGTTAGCGTATTCAGGTTTTTCAGGATGTTCCATAGCATCCTTGAGCTTGTCTATACCGAATACATTGACATTAAGGTGGTGTGCACCTTGTGAAAAGTAACCGTCTAATACATTGACAAGTTGTTCTTTGCGTTCCTCATCTGTGTGTCCGAGTGCACTTGGAGAAATCGTTTGTGTGTTTGAAATACCGTCTAATGCATATTCATATGGGACCTTAGCTACAGAATTCAAAGATGCTAATAATCCATTCTTTTCTGCACCATATGCAGGATTTGCTCCTGGTGA
>CALBJM010000044.1 GCA_937893225.1 uncultured Erysipelotrichaceae bacterium
AACTAGATAAATACTTACTAGCAAGATCCATTTTGTGTAGATTATCCAAAGCAACTTCTTTATTATCAATATTACCTTTTAACAATTCTATATACCCACAAATTGCATTCAATGGCGTACGAATATCGTGGCTCATCCTAGATAAAAAATCTGTTTTGGCAGCATTTTGACGATTTGCTTCTTCAGCCATCACGATCATATTTTGTTCTTTACGCTTTGCATCACTAATAATACGCGTACAATATAACACTTTTGTTACGCGATTATTTTCATTTCGATTTTTCGCAATAAAGCGTGCCAAATGCCAGTTGCCATCTTTTGCCAAATATTCTACTGCAACAGTATCTTCATTTCTTAAACGCATTGGTAAAGTATGCAGATCAAAAAAACTACGCAATCCTTTTTGATATTGTTCCGCAACAAATTGATCACAAATTTCTAGCAATTTCGTACTAGCTTTACCATTATTGCCCGTCAACATGTGCATTTCAGCATTATTAGAAACTTCCTCATAAAAATCAGTTTCCAAATTGATACGAAAAATAGAATAATAAATTTTACCAATTGCTGAAATAATATCTAGATTGATTTGTAATTCATCTTGTCGTCTTTGTTCTTCTGTAACTAAATCATCAATATGTTGGAAAGCAAGAAGCGCAGAAGCATCGTCGATTTTCGATATTTGTACTTCAAAATAGCGATACTCCCTACGATTTGGTAATACTTCAAAGCGATATGTAACCCTATCTTGAACTTTTAGAACTTTGCAAATATTACTAATAGAAAGCTTCTTTTGAACATAGTCACGTGAATGCGACGCAACATCATTTTCAATAAAATATTCCAAATAAGATTCATAATCTGTAAAACTTGCAAATTTTTTTGAATACAAATCATATTTTAATGCACGTAGCGTATGTTCTTTTAAATCTAAGAAATATACACTTGTAAAGTCTCTTGTAAGAACAGATAAAAATTGCTTTTCTTGATCTAAATTATCTTGATTCGCTTTTAATAACTTTTCTACATGAAATGTAGAATATACGCTACTTAAATGTGCGCCAAGTAAACGCAGCATGCTGATGAAATCATTGGATTTTTGAATATCTGGATTATCCAATCCTAAAAAACCAATCAATTGTTCATGATAAAAGAATGGCAATGAAATTTCAGAATGAATGTCTTGCTTAGATAAAATTTCATACTCTTCTGGCCATAAATTTACAATATCTTCTATATTCTCTATAACAATACTTGATGCATTACAAAAATTTTTATACCAATTTGGCATATCCATAGGATAAATTACTTGTAGATTACCAATTTGTGGAATGACACCTTCTTTACAATATTCATATGTATTTGTAAAAAAAGAATTGTTTTGTAATTCTTCAAATATATATACACGATCTGCATTTGTAAATTCTTGTAACGATTTCAATATTCCCTGCAAACGTTGTTGAACAATTGCATAATCATTTGTACGGTCTAATGCAATAAGCTCATTTACAATAACATCCATTTCTTTAGACCACATTGATTTTGTCGTCAAATCCATAAAACACCTTCCAAACGATTTCATTATAGCGAATTTTCTGGCAAAATAAACAAAAAAGAAATGACTCTTTCAAATCATTTCTCCTTATT
>CALBJM010000045.1 GCA_937893225.1 uncultured Erysipelotrichaceae bacterium
GATTAGCCATCATGCCTTGCATTTGTTCTGTATTCAAACCAGCATTCACTTGATCCTTCATGCTTTGCAAACCAGCTGTAAGTGAAGAAGTACCAGCTACCAATTGCGTAGTTCCATCAGCAAGTTGACTTGCCCCATCTGGAATAGCATAGAGAGAATTCACACCCTCATTCAATTGTGCTACTCCACCAGTATATTGTGCTAGAGCAGCTTTGAGTCTATATGCACCATCATTGAGTGTCACTGCACCAGTAGATAGTGTACGAATGCTATCTGAAGAAGATGTTAATGGTTGAGATTCTGTAATAAGTTGTTGTGTACCCTCTTCTAATTGTTTAGAACCATCTACCAATTGATCATCAGCATCCATGAGTTCTGTAATACCATTTGTCAATTCATCAAGTGAGTCTGATTCACCAAGAACATCTTCTGTACTTGCTTCGTTTGTCATACCCATCATAAGTTCTGCAGATTCATAGTCTGTAACATCACATTCAATATTGACATCATCTCCAACACTTAATTTTTCAGATACTTTAGAAAGATCTGCAGAATCAAGTGTTTCTTTAAGTCCAGGAACAGATGCAAATACTAGCATTTGACTAGAACCATCAGAAACGATCTTACCTTGTTCACAAGATACATTTGAGAAATGGTCTGTGTCTAGCGTCAACATACCACCAGCTACAAATAATGGATGAAGAACAACTTGTTTATCATTGATTGTTCTTGTTTCAGAGTGTTCATTTGTTAAATGGATATTGATAACTAAGTGTCCACTCTTACCAACAAGGTCACTTTCAGACATTTCTTGGCCATCTAGTTGATATGTAATCTTCATAGAAACTGGAAGTTTTTCTGTAGAATTTCCCTGGTAATATACATCATTGGAATCAGAATTCCATGTATATACACCATTATCATCTTCCGGTTCTTCATCTGTTTTTACATTCTTAACATCTGTAAGATTCAGCCTTTCTTTTAAGTTCTTAATACCATTATCATTGTGTAACCAAGAAGAAACAACGATATCTGAAATAGAACCATCACTATTTAATACAGAATATACTGTTTCTGTCTTTTCAGCAGATGTTGAATCCTCTTCTTCAGCGTATACAGTAACAGGTAATACGGAAGTAGCCGCAATAAGAGCACTCAACGCAACACTACCTGTAATTTTTAAAATATGTTTTCCTTTCATATTAATTGCTTTCCTTTCCCTTAGGCCATCCCTTAGTCGTCTTTTCAACAAATTTGTGGAAGAAGATCAACAAGGAAGGTAATACAAACAAAATACTAACAACTGAAATCAATGCGCCACGTGCAAGCAATACAACTAAGCTCTTGATCAAATCCATCTTTGCGAAGAAAGACACACCAATACAAGCCGCAAAGAATGAGAAACCACTTGTCATAATAGAAATACTTGAACGCTTTGTTGCAATACGTGCTGCTTCTTTGACATCTTTTCCATTTGCTAATTCTTCTTTAAATCTTGTTGTAAGAAGAATAGCATAGTCAACCGTCGCACCTAATTGAATCGTTCCTATGACCATACTAGCGATAAATGGAAGCGTTGTTCCTGTAAAATATGGAATACCCATATTAATAGAAATCGCAAATTCAATAGATACAACTAAGATGATTGGCAATGCAAATGACTTAAATGTTAATGCTACGATCAAGAAGATCAATGCTACAGACAAGATATTGACAACTGCGAAGTCAACATTTGTCGTATTGATCAAATCTCTTGTCATACTACCTTCACCACCAATAAGTCCATCAGGATCATATTCGTGAATGATATCATCCATCTTATCCAACTGTTTATTCAACTCTGTTGTTGCAGATTTATAGTCACTATTCACAATCAACATCTTATATCCACCATTTTGGAAGATATCTTTTACAACACTTGGTTTAAAGGAATCAGGAATGCCAGGTCCTACAAATGACTCATAACTAATAACGTTGTGAATACCATCTAGTTCTTCAATTTGTGATGTCATTTTTTGAATCTGGTTTGTTGAAAGAGAATCATCCACAAGTACAAAGTGTGTCGTTGTCATATCAAACTTATCTTTCAACTGATTTGTACCGATAATACTTGCAAAATCTTCAGGCATGCCAGAAATCAAATCATAATATGTCTTTGTATGAGACTGCGCATATATAAATGGAATAAAGATGATAACAAATACAACCAAGATCTTCTTGAAATGCTTGATAACAAAATTTGGTTGTCTCTTTAATTCATGAATCAAAGTCTTATGTTTATATTTTTCAATTGGCTTATCAAAGAACATCAATAAACTTGGAAGAATAAATACTGTAGACAATACACCAAACACTACGCCCTTTGCCATGACAATACCAATATCTCTACCAAGCGTTAACTGCATGACACATAACGCTACGAAGCCAGCAATTGTAGTAATAGAACTTGAAGTAATAGATGTAAATGTTGCCTGAATGGCCTTTGCCATAGCTTCTTCATTACTAGCATATTTCTTTTCTTCTACATATCTATGCAGTAAGAAAATTGAATAGTCCAACGTCACCGCCAATTGCAATACAACTGCCAACGCCTTTGTAATATAACTAATCTGTCCCAAAAATACATTTGTACCAAAGTTATATACGATTGGGAAGATCATACCCAACATAAATACAACAGGTGCCACTGTACTTTCCAAGCCTAAGAATAATACAACCATACACAAGAGAACCGCGATACCTGCATAAATTGGTGTATCATGCTCCGTCTGATCCTTTGTGTCTTCAGAAATAGCTGAGATACCGCCAAGATAACAATCATCATTTGATAACTTCTTGATTTCAGCAATTGCATTCATCGTTCTCATAGAGGAAGTTGGTTCTTTGAATGTAACGATCATCATTGTACTATCTCCAGAATACAACATATTCTGAATATCATCCGGGATAGCTTGCTTAGGAATCGAAATATCTAATACATCATCTCGCCATATACAATTTTCTACACCGTCGATCTGATTGATCTGATCTTTAATTTCAGCTGCTTCATGATCCGTCTTGTTATTTAGCACAAGGAAGTCAACACTTGCTAAGTTAAAATCATCACCAAGTATAGTCTGTGCTTTCATTGATTCTGAACTAGCTGGTAAATATGACAATAAGTCATAATTAATATCTGTCTTCAAATATCCGTAAACGCTAGGAATCAGTAATAGTACTGCTACAACTAGAATGACATTACGGAACTTAACTATCCATTTTGACAGTTTTTCCATCATGAAATTCACTCTTTAATCCTTTCTCTTCTTATTACGCTAGACAGTATATTACAAAATGACCACAAGTCAATTATTTGCACATAATCATTTTACATATAAGATATACAAATCTAAAAAATTGTACAAAAAGTCAATTTCATTTGTTCTTTTGCAAGATGCTAGCTATAATGAAGACATGAAAAGTAAAGTACTAGAAAACAAAAAAAAGAAAAAAGAAAGTCTCTTACAAGCAGCTTTTGATTTACTATCTCAAAATGACATCATCGATGTAACAGTCAATGACATCGTACGCAAAGCAAACCTCGCAAAAGGTACTTTTTACTTGTACTTCAAAGACAAATACAACATTCGTGATGCGCTGATTCAACAAGAAACTACTCAACTCTTTAATCAAGCTATAGAAGACTTAAATAAAAATGACATCCGCAATTTCGAAGATGCCATTATCTACGTCATAAATCATGTACTCATTAGCTTAGAAAACAACCAAAATATTTTACGATTCATTCAAAGAAACCTATCGATTGGTGTATTCCACACCCAACTCAAGAGTGCAATCAATGATGACACATATTCCATCATCAAAGACTTTTCCAAACGTGCAGAAGAAGCAGGATATCACTATGAACGCCCAGATATAATTTTATATATGATCATAGAATTAGCTGGAAGCACTTGTTATGACTCTATTCTACACGATGATCCATTACCAATCGATGCCTATAAACCATACTTATTTAATGCAATACGCTCGATTTTACACACGTGAACTACTCGGCTACAAGTAACTGAGCTTCTATGTGGCTTTGCCACAAGAACTTTTCCTGTGTTTCCAGTTTGTTAGCTATACGCTACTTGCCACAGAATATTACTTCTGTGAGTCGTTACATAGGACTGTAGTTATTCTGCGTGGTCTTGCATGCTCCACACAGTATTCTCAGGCTATCCCCGTCGTTCCAACGGTTCTTGTTTATTACTTAGCGTGTGCAGTAGATTCTTACTGCTTCCGCTTCTAGGTTGATTGCTGCATTGTTATCTCTGTACAGATGTGCTCCACACTGCGGGCAGTCCCATTCTCTTACAGACAAATCTTTCGTAAGTTTAGATACGCATCCACATTCGTGGCACGTCTGAGAACTTGGAAACAACTTATCCACTTTGATGGCAACTTTACCAATAGCTTTTGCTTTGTACATCAGCATACTTACAAACTTGCCCCACCCTTTATCAGCTACGGATTTTCCGTAGTTCAAAGAGCGTGACATTGCTTGCATATCAAGGTCTTCGATACCAATGATATCGTAGTTATTTACTAGCTTGCGAGAAGCTTTGTGTAGAAAGTCGTTACGCTGATGCGTGGTTTTTGCATGCAGCTTGGCAACTTTCAATCGTTGCTTCTTGTAGTTTGAAGACCCTTTGACCATATGAGATAGCTTACGCTGTTCTTTGGCAAGCCTGTCTTCCATCTTGCGATAAGCATGTGGTGTATCTACTCTACCTTCTCTAGAACTTACGTAGAAGTTAGGCATAGACATATCAAGACCTACTGCTTTGGATGGGTCAATCTCATAATCTGGTTTGATTGTTTGATACTCATAGAGTAGAGAAACGTAGTACTTGCCACTAGGTTCTCTACTTACCGTAACGGATTTGAGCACTCCACCAGATTTGACCTGACGGTGCTTACATATCTGTATCTCACTAGGTATTTTTGGAAGTGTTAGATATATGTACTTTCCAGAACTTCTGACTGTTATGTTCCCATTTACGACATTAGTAGTGTAGTAATCATAATGGTCAGACTTTTTTGAACTTTAGATACTTTGCACGCTTTTCAAAGAAGTTCTGAAAAGCGCGATTAAGGTTTAGCTGAACATTAGCTAGTGCGAGAGAATCTACCTCTGAAAGCCAACGGCAACAGGAAATGTGCTTGTACCAAGCAGGTGTAAGAGTTAGTGACTCGCCAAAGTACTCATAGCATTTAGACTTGTCATCTAGCATCCTGTTATATAAGTATCTAGCACATCCAAATGTC
>CALBJM010000046.1 GCA_937893225.1 uncultured Erysipelotrichaceae bacterium
CTGGTATTGAAGATGTTTTGACATATTACCATTTGCGTAATGAAGATGCAGTGTGTGTTGGAGATGCTGAAAATGATCTAGCAATGTTTGATGCATGCAAGATTCGTGTGGCAATGGGAAATGCTTGTCCTACACTCAAAGCGCATGCAACGTATATTACGGATGATATTGATCATGATGGCTTAGCAAAAGCGATAAAATTTCTATTCAAATGAAATAAAATTCCGGTTAAAATTGAGTACAATAAGAATAGATCGTAGTGGGGTGTTTAAAATGATAGATAATATAAAGATAGTTGCTGCAGATATTGATATGACTTTAACTAGTAAAGGTGATGGATTGCCACAGGTAACAAAAGACGCCTTTGAAGTATTACACCGCAATGGTGTGAAAATTGGTTTAGGTACTGGTAGAGAAATCAACGATAAATTACGCCATCAAGGGAAAGACTGGGGATTGTCTTTTGAATTTGATTTTGTTGTTGGTATGAATGGTGGTATGGTTTTAGACCATGATCATAATGATCGCTATTGGGAAACTGACATGTTGAGTAGAGAAGAAATGAAAGATATCTTGGAATATATGCTTCCTTTGGTAGATAAGTATCGAATTGGTGTCAACTGTGAAGGAAATGAGAATCACAATGCAATGTATATTCAAGGAGAATTGCTTGAATCATCTAGAAGACATGGATTCGAATTTGTGGATTGTACTGGTGATGTAGAGCGTTTTTGTGAGCGTCCAACATTTAAATTCTTATTTCGAACAGAAGCAGAACATGAAGCTGAAGTGAGAGAATACTTTCTTAAGAAATATGCGGATAAGTATCAAATCGTTGGGACATTTCCAGGTACAGTAGAAGTTATGCATAAAGGAATCGATAAGGGTTCTGGTCTAGAGAAGTATGCACAATGGAATGACATAGTTATGGAAAATGTCATTGCATTTGGAGATAATGAAAATGATGATACGATGTTGGAATATGCTGGATGGGGCGTTTGCTTAAAAGATGGGGCTGAAGGAACAAAAAAATATGCAAATGCTTTAACGGATTATGATTGTTTAAATGGTGGCGTAGGACATTATTTGTTTGATCATTACATTGCTCCAAAAGGTTTGCACTAAGTCTCTCATTTTGAGAGATTTTTTAATGAAAATCTGTTACTATTTTTTTACATTATTATGTGAGGTAATTATGCAAAAAGATATGAATGAAAAAATATTGACAGCGTGGCTAAATATGACGACGGTCATCAATAATGACAAAATTACAGTTGAGTTGCCATTTAATGAAGCGATGATTTGTCGTTATTTGTATCTTTATAGAAATGGAAATGTCATAGCATCACAATTGTGTGAATGGATGAACATGCAAAAGTCTCAGATGAATCGTACATTGACCAATATGGAAAATAAAAATTTGATTCGTCGAATAAGAAATGAAGAAGATCGTAGACAAATTTTTGTGGTGTTAAACGAAGACATGATAAGTGTTTATGCACAACAACATGCTAAAATACTGCATTTGATCAATCAAATATGTGAAAAAGTTGGAGAAGAGAAAGCAAAAGAAATTATTGATATGTTTGACTTAGTTTCTTCAACTGCTGCATCAATATTGCAAGAAGGAAATGAGTAATGTTGAGTTACTCATTTTCTTTAGAATAGCTTTTAAGCGCTTTCAATGAGGAATAATATGAAAACTACACAAGACATTATTTTTGAATTTGTTCAAAAAGCATGCTTAAGTCAAAAGAACAATAATGGCATGGCAACAAAGCAAATAGCAGATGCTTTACAATTACAGAGAACAAATGTATCAGCGTGTTTGAATAGGCTTGTAGCAATGGGAAAATTGGTTAAGACTACTACACGGCCTGTAAAATATCGCATTGTAGATGAAAATCTAGAATCAAAACAAGATGCATTTGCTGGATTGATAGGTGCAGATTCCGTACATATGCAAGCTATTCAATTAGCAAAAGCAGCGATTTTATATCCTTTAAGACCATTAAATGTCATTTTATGTGCAAATGGTAGAGGCAATGGGACATCTCGGTTTGCTAAAGCAATGTTTACATTTGCACAAGAGCATAGTGTTCTTTCTGAAACTGCACATTTTGTGAAAGCGAATTGTGAATCTTATAGTGATATAGAACAATTAGAAAAAGATCTTTTTTGTGAAAATGGTTTTTTTCAACAAGCAAATCATGGAATGTTATTGTTAGATCACTTGAGTGAATTGAATGCGGTAACGATCAATACTTTGATTTCTTATATTGATAATGGATATATAGAAATTCATGGCGAAGAAATCGCAAATGTGATCCTTGTATTTGTTTCGGATGGTTATGTGGACACAAGAATTGAAAAGACCTTATTTCGAAAAATCAGTATGATGATTCATTTAGAATCTTTCGGAAACTATAAAATACGAGATAGATTCGATATGATTTGTAACTTCTTTGCTAGAGAAAGCCAAGATGTCCAAAAACAAATATCTGTAAGTAGTGAAGTTATCCGGAATTTATTAGAAAGAAAATATCAAGACAATTTAAAACAATTACGAGCAATGATCAAACGAGCTTGCGCTTCTTCATATGTGAAATCCTATACAAATAATCAAGATATGAAAGTCTTAGTTTCTGATTTTGCAGGACAATTACAACAAATCAATCAATCTTATCATGCATTTCAGTATGAAATCGACGCATTGATTGGAAAGAGGGACTTTATTGTATTTCAACCAAATCAAGGCTTTACTGGACATAAAGACAATCAAATTTATACTGATCTTCGTGAGAAGTATACCGAACTGGATTCACAAGGCTTAGATAAAAATAACATTGAAATCATTTTATCTAACTATATACAAAAACTCATGGATTATAGTGCAGTAGATGAGAAAATTGAAAAAATTAGTATAGAAACGTTGAGTAAAATTGTTGATATTGAAGTGATCGATACTGTGAAAGACTTTTTGGATGATTGCTCCAAACAATTTAGAAAATCGTATTCCAAAAATCAATTTTATGGCTTATGCCTACATATTCATTCTTTACTACATAAAAAGAAAGATAGACAACATATTGGCAATGAACAAATCAATCGATTGATTACGGATTATCCAAAGGAATATGCAGCAAGTTTTGCATTTGCTGAAAATATTCTGAAACAGAAATTTGATATGGTATTAAGCGTTGATGAAATCATGTTGATTACACTTTTCCTTGTGGATACAAAAGAAAAGTGTAATCAACATGAT
>CALBJM010000047.1 GCA_937893225.1 uncultured Erysipelotrichaceae bacterium
ATTCTGAAGAATATGCACGTAAAGCTGATGAAAATAGTGGTATCATCGTTGTACCTGCTTTTGTTGGTTTAGGTGCGCCATATTGGGATGATGCTTGTAGAGGTGCTATTTTTGGTTTGACGCGTGGTACAACAAAAGAAGATATTACAAAAGCAACGCTGGATGCCTTGGCATATCAAACTAAGGATGTTGTGGACTTGATGCAGGAAACAGCAAAAATGCCTATCACCAAACTCAGAGTTGATGGTGGAGCCAGCAGGAATGACTACTTGATGCAAAGACAAGCTGATATCATGCAGTGTGCTATCATACGTGGAAAAATGAGTGAAACAACTGCTTTGGGTGCAGCTAGATTGGCGGGATTTGCTACAGGATTTTGGAAACTATCTGATTTTCAAAAACAAAATCAAGAGGATGTTTTATTTGAACCACAAATGGATGCAAAACAAGCTGATGTGTTAGTTCAAAAATGGAAACAAGCGGTAAAAGCTGCACGTGTATTTGAGTAAGAAAAGTGTTGCGAATTACATAAAAAAACTGTATATTATAAAAGAAACAAGGAGTGCGAAAGCACTCCTTATGTTATGCTTGGAGGAGTCATGGACCGAATTGAACATTTGAAAGAGTTGTTTCAACCAGTTTTTGAAAAAAACAATGTCAATCTTTATGAAGTAGTTTTTAAAAATTCTGGAAAAGATCACACGTTAGAAGTATCTATTATGAAACCAGATGGAACAATGGATCTCGATACATGTGCAATTGTTTCAGAAGAGCTTTCTGAAATTTTAGATGCAGAGGATCCTATTCAGGAAGAATATACATTAGAAGTTTGTTCTCCTGGTGCAGAAAGAGAAATTCGTAATTTTGATGAAATTGCACAAGGTATGTATGTGTATGTTAGATTGAAACACCCATTTAAGAAGATGCTTGAATTTACAGGTGAAATTTTAGATGTGAATGAGGATGGTTTGATTCATCTTGCTTATCGTGATAAAGCCGCAACACGCAAAGCTGAATTTACAAAAGATGATATTGACTTTATTCGTTTTGCGGTGAAATTTTAAGGAGAAAAAACAATGCAGTTAGAATACAAAAAGATGCTGAAAGCTCTGAATGCTGTGGAAGAGCAGAGAAGTATTCCTGAAGATGTCATCATTGAGGCATTAAAGGAAGGTATGGCAAAGGCATATAAAAAAGATGCTGAATTGAGTGATATTGATGTTGTTGCAGAATTAAATGAGAAGAAAAAAACAATCGATCTTTATCAGAACTATGTTGTATTGGCAAGTGATGATGATGTACAAGACGATGAACTTGAAATTGGATTAGAAGAAGCAAAAGCAATTGATCCTTCTGCAGTCGTTGGTGGTACGATTCGTAGACCAATTGAAGTAGAAACTCTTTCTAGAGCTGCAGTTTCTATTGCCAAAAACGTTATGCGTCAAAAAATCAGAGAAGCTGAAAAAAGTGCTGTCTATGATGAGTATAAAGATAAGCAAGACGAAATGGTGCTTGGTGTCATCGAATCTGTAAAAGATAAGTTTGCTTTAGTGAATCTTGGTAAGACAGTTGCTCTTATGCCGCATTCTGCACAGATTCCGCATGAAGTATTGCATGAAGGTGAGCCTATTCGTGTCGTTATTACAGCAGTAAACAAAGATACAAAAGGGTCTCAAGTACTTGTTTCTCGTGCAGACTCTATGCTTGTAAGAAGACTTTTTGAAAAAGAAGTTCCTGAAATCTACAATGGTATCGTAGAAATCAAAGCAATTGCTAGAGATGCTGGAGATCGTACAAAAATGGCAGTTTTAAGCCATGATCCAAATGTTGATCCAATTGGAGCATGCATTGGTCCTAGAGGAAATCGTGTTCAAGTCATCATTGATGAATTGAATGGTGAAAAAGTAGATATCTTTGAGTATTCTAATGATATTACAGAGCTTGTAAAAAATGCACTTGCTCCAGCAGTTGTTAATGCCGTAGTTCCAGGCAATGATGAAAATTCCTTACTTGTTGTAGTAGATGCAAATCAGTTGTCTCTTGCTATTGGTAAAAAGGGTAAAAATGCTCGCCTTGCTGTTAAATTAACAAATCATAAGATCGATATCAAAACACGTGAAGAAATCGAAGAAGCAGGTATGGATTATGATGCATTGATTGCACAAGCAGATATCTTGAAGGAAAAAGCACGTGAGAAGAATGAAGCTGAAAAGAATGCTAAATTAGAAGAAGAACGCAAGGCACAAGAAGAAAAGAAACTCGCTGTTGCTGATAAGATTGCAGAATTAAAAGAAAATGCTGCAAGTGAAGAAGATGGCTTCTTACCTGAAGAAATGATGGAAACAATGGATGAAAACGTCATTGATGATATGATGCGTGAAGAAAAGAATGAAGAAGCAGAATCTGAATCAAATGAAGAACAAGAAAGTGTAGAAGAAATAGTAGAAGAACAGACGCAGAAAGTTGAAGATACGATCGTGGAAGAGAAGAAGAGCAATAAGCACGCAGATCTAGAAGAAATGGCTGCGAAGAATACATATGTATCCAAGTTTGAAAAATTAGCTGATACAAGCAAGAAAGAAGAAACAAAGGGCAAGAAGAAATTCAAGAAAAAGACAGATGAAGATAACTATAAAGTCTCCAATAAAGAACTTGCTGAACAGCTCAAAGATAAACTAGCTAGTAGACCAGCACCAGCTGCTCCAGTATATTCTGATGAAGAATTAGAAGAAATCGAAGCACAAAGAGAAGCTGAAGAAGAAAGAGAATACGACATCGACTACGATGAGTATGAAGACTATTACGACGAGGAAAATTAACTATGCCAAGAAAAATTCCAATGAGACGCTGTGTAGCTACTGGCGAGCAGTGTCCTAAGAATGAACTTCTTCGTATTGTACGCACACCACAAGGAACACTTGCGGTCGATACAACTGGTAAAGCCAATGGCAGAGGAGCGTATTTAAAAAAGACTCCAGAAGCTGTTGCTGTTGCCAAAAAAAATGGTGCATTAAAACGTGCACTTGAAGTAGAAATTCCTGCGGAATTCTATGATGAGATCCTCAAAGCAATTCAATAAAAGAAATGCAAGAAAGAAAAGAGGCGATGCGAAGATAGTTTTATAAGCATCATTTGATGCATAGAGAAAGGAAGGTCAAAAAATGCCAAAGAATACGAAAAGTAGTGGTGGAAAAACACCAAAAAACAAAAAAAATAACAAAGCGCATTATAATAACAACAAGAACTTCGATAATAAGCCAAAAAAGGT
>CALBJM010000048.1 GCA_937893225.1 uncultured Erysipelotrichaceae bacterium
GCAAGATTCGTAAGCAAGTTACACCTGTAACAGGGGATATTGTTGAATGCAGAGAATCCGATGGTAGATATGTTATTGAAAAAATATTGCCTCGAAGAAATTCCATGGTTCGTCCTGCTGTGGCAAATGTTGATCAAGTATTGATTGTCATGTCTGTGAAAGATCCTGATTTTTCACCTGCATTGATTGATCGCTTAAGCATATTGATCAAAGCTAGTGGAATCGAGCCGATGCTGATCGTAACAAAGTGCGACTTGGGAATTGATGAAGAAATTGAAAAAAGAATACAAGAATATGAAAATGGACCAATGCGTGTCATTCGTACCGCAAAAGGCTCTTTGAATCCAGAAGTAGCATCTTTTTTAGAAGGAAAGATTTCTGTTTTGACAGGACAATCAGGTGCAGGTAAAAGTACTTTGTTGAATCAATTGGAACCATCTTTTCATTTAGCTACTCAAGAAATTTCGAAAGCGTTAGGCAGAGGAAAACACACGACAAGGCATAATGAACTACATAAAGTGGCAAATGGACTTGTGGCAGATACACCAGGTTTTTCTTCTTTAGATTTTTCTCATATTCAACTAGATGAGCTTGCCAATTATGTACCGGATTTTGCACCATATTTAGGAAAATGCAGATTTAATGACTGTGTACATGAAAATGAGCCAGATTGTGCTGTTAAGAGAGCTGTAGAAGAAGGAAAGATTCCGATGGTGCGATATCGCAACTATTTAAGTGTCATGGAGATGATTCGTGAAAGAAGGGAGAAATACTAATGATTATAGCGCCAAGTGTCTTATCACTAGATTATTGTGATACAAAAAAACAAATCGAAGAATTAAACGCATCTGGTGCACAATGGATGCATTATGATGTGATGGATGGTAATTTTGTTCCAAATCTTTCGTTTGGACCAGATATTTTAAAAGCATTTTGTCGTATTTCACCATTATATAAAGATGTGCATTTGATGGTAAATGACCCAAACACATACGCTGACGTATTTATAGATGCTGGAGCACAACTCATAACCTTTCATTATGAAGCAGTTAGTGAAGATGCGATTCGTCCACTTGCTAAAAAGATTCATGATAGAGGTGTTAAAGCTGGTTTGTCAATCAAACCAGATACACCAGTTGAAGTTCTAGAACCATATGTAAATGATTTCGATCTTTTTTTGATCATGTCAGTAGAACCAGGATTTGGCGGACAAAAATTTCGTGAAAACGCACCAGAAAAGATCCGTGCATTAAAAAGCCTATTGAACACAAAGCAAAGTCATGCTTTGGTTGAAGTAGATGGTGGCATCAATGCGCAAACTGGAAAATTATGTGCAGATGCGGGTGTTGACGTTCTTGTTGCAGGCAGCTATGTATTTAAGAATACTATACGCGAAGCTGTAAAGTCATTATGCGAGTAATCATAGCCTTAACATTAGCTAAAACAATCCCACTAGAAACATGTGATTATGTGGGAGCAGATAGAGGCGCATTGATTTTAGCACAACATAAAATTCACATGAAATTTGCGGTAGGTGATTTTGATTCCGTCAAGAAAGAAGATATGACCTTGATTCATCAATATGCAGATGAAATTATCCAACTCAATCCTATCAAAGATGATTCTGATTCAGAATCTGCGCTTCGCCATTGCATAGAAAGAGGCTATGATGATATCGTCATGGTTGGCGCATTTGGTGGAAGAATGGATCATAGTTACTATAATTTACGATTAGCATTTGCTTTTGAAAATCAGCTG
>CALBJM010000049.1 GCA_937893225.1 uncultured Erysipelotrichaceae bacterium
TACTATAACGGTCAAATCGCACTGTTATAGTTTTTTTTACATTATGCAATGCCAAACATTTTCCGGTTAAATACAAATTAGATTTACTTATTCCCTATACGTTTCGAAGAGATATGTTTGTAGAAGATTGTAAACTAAAAGACTATCACAGTTTTGGATTTTTGTTACTGTGATAGTCTTACTAAAAAATATTTATTCAACTGTACTTGAATTTGTATATAATTTGGAAGAAGGTTTTACTTCTTCTTTTTTCTTTGTTTGTTTTAAAGTATAAACAACGATTTCACCGGGTGTTAAAAAACGTACATCTTGTTGTGTTGTACCGGTACCATTTGTGATATCCAATGTAAAAGTATCATCTATTTCGTGTTTTCCACGTAAATATTGCGTTGCATATGCAGGCGCATATAAAGATGTAAAGAAGAAGTTAGCTTGGCCGCCTAAAGAATGTCCCGCTAAAAAATAATCTGTAAGATCTACTGGTACTTCACTAGCAGTGTCTGGCGTATGACAAATTGTAAATACAAAACTATCTGCAGATACATTGGCATATGCACCGGTAATATCTTTTATACCATCTATACCATTGTCTAGACCAACTAAAGTTATGAATTGGGAACCATTTTTGTGAATTTGAAAACTAGTATTCTGTATGACTTCAAAATTGCTGCCATCATAGATTGCATTTACTGCAGTTTTCATGACATCTGAAGAATCATCGATATCACCATATACCGCAAATTTCCCATATTTAGCTTTAATCTTATTGAAAGCTTTTGTTAAAACTGCATTGCTTTCATCTGTAGCAGTTATAGAATCATCATACAGATCACCGCCAAATATCACCACATCAGGTCCGCTGTGATTGATCGTGTCTATAAGTTTATTGAGTCTTTCTTCATTCATGAACGTTCCGTACTTTATATCTGAAAAGAAAACGATATTCATGTTATTTAGCTGTTCTGGTATTTGTTCATTTTCTATGATTTCATTTCTTGTAACAAATCTACTTGGCGCAATAAAAAAAGAATCGACAAGAAGAAATGCAACTATGGCTAATACGATAACAATTGAGCCAAGTATTTTTGTATAGGTCTTCATAGCAAATATATTATCACAAAAATATGTTAAAATAATGAAGGGATTCGCATGTTTCAAGCAACTTATGTCATTCAATTAGATGTTTTGGTGAAAAATGGAATTGCACAACGTGGTGCAATTGCTTTTATGAAGAAACTAGAAGAAGAAAATATGCCATATGTCATTATTACGGAACAGTCCGGTAGGATTCGTGATCATATAGCAGATTATCTTGTCGAAAGAGGTTTTCGATATATACGACCTTCTTCTATTTATACTAGTAGTATGGCTTGTGTGGATTATATTCATGCACGATATCCAAAAATACAAAAAGCAGCATATCTTGGTGGTGCTGGGATAAAAGAAGCAATTGAAAAGGGTGGATATACAATAACATTTGAGCATCCTGAATATGTGATTGTTGGGATGAATAAAAAGAGTACGTATTTGGAGTATTCAAGAATAGCTTTGTGTGCAAGAGATGGTGCGTTGCTTGTTTCTAGTGATAATCGTGTTATACAAAGTGTAGATGGTATGCCATTAATAGGCAATGGTTCTGTTATAAAGATGCTTGAAAGTGCTAGTGGGAAAAGAAGTATTACATTTGGCAGAGGCAGTGAAAATCTTTTGTTAATGACAAAATTATTTTTACAGAAAAGTAATCTACTATTTATTGGAAATGATTTCCACAAAGATATTCTTCCTGCAATGCATTGTGAATTTACAACTGTATTTGTTACAGAAGGTAGATCGATAGAGAATAGTGGTATGGATGATAAATATCATCCAGACTATATTGTTGAAGATTTGTTTGGATTAACTAAGTAGGAGAAAAGTGTGAAAAAAAAGAAGATTAAAGAGCACGACAAAAAGAAGTGGAAATCCAC
>CALBJM010000050.1 GCA_937893225.1 uncultured Erysipelotrichaceae bacterium
ATTGCTTCATTTTCACATGGTATGAAGCAAAAAGTAGCTTTAATAGCAGCGTGGGTACATCAACCTAGTTTGATTATCATGGATGAACCATTTGTTGGATTAGATCCTAAAGCAGCACATATCTTGAAACAAATGATGCGACAACACTGTGACAATGGTGGCTGTATTTTCTTTTCTACACATGTCTTAGAAGTTGCGGAAAAGCTATGTGATAAAGTTGCAATCATTAAGGGCGGAAAGCTATTAAAGACAGGAACCATGGAAGAAGTCAAAGGGGATGAATCGTTAGAAGATGTATTCCTTGAATTGGAGGAAGACGAATGTTAAGAGTTCTTGTAAAAAAGCAATTAATGGAAATATTTAGAGGCTATTTCTATAATGAAAGAAAAGGAGAACGACGTTCTATTGCAGGAACGATTGGCATGTTCGTTATTTTTGGCTGCATGATGTGTCTTTTCTTGGGTGGTATGTTTCTTTTTGTTTCCTTTATGCTTGCTAGTACGGTGTTGTCTATGCAATTAGATTGGCTATACTTTGTCTTAATGGGGTTTGCTTCTATTTTAATTGGTGTATTTGGCTCTGTGTTTGCAACATATTCTTCCTTATATCTTTCAAAAGATAATGAAATGTTGTTTGCGTTGCCGATTCCAGAAAGAGATATAATTTTTTCCAGATTGTTGTCAGTGCTGGCATTGGTAGCTTTGTATACATTATTGGCATGGATTCCTTCACAAATCGTTTATTTTTTGTATCAAGGATTTGATTTTAGCAAATTGCTAACGAGCTGCTTGTCAGGAATCGTTGTAGTACTGATCGTTATGGTGTTGACATGTTTGTTAGGAATGGTCGTCGCAAAAGTGAGTGTGAAATTAAAGAATCGTAGTTTTATAACCGTTTTGATTTCACTAGCTTCCATTGGCCTATATTATTTGTTTACATTTCATGCAGAAGGCGTTATTACACCTTTATTACAAAGTATTATTGCACAAGCAAATACGATACCTTGGTATGCTTATCCAATTTATATATTTGGACAAGGTACTGTTGGAAATTGGGTATTTGAATGTATCGTTTTGATTGCTATAGTTGTATTGACATATGTTGTTTATGCATTGTTGCAGAAAAATTTCTTTGGACTTGCATTAGCAAGCAATACAATTGTTAGTACACAAAAGAAGCAAACGTATCATGTGAAATCTGTTACGAAAGCTTTGTTTCAAAGAGAATGGAAGCACTTTTCAAGTAGTGCAACATATATGTTGAATACAGCACTTAGCAGTGTTCTTGCACCGATAGTAGCTATTGTTTTTGTTTTTAAGACAAAAGAAGTTTTGGCAGTGTTGAAGATTACAGATATGTTTGATTTGACAACACTAGGAACAATTTTGATTTTTGGAATATGTATTCTTTTGAGCTTGAATGATGTTTCTGCACCTTCTGTTTCATTAGAAGGAAAGAGCTTATGGATCATTCGTTCTTTACCAGTGAGTTCATGGGATGCTTTAAAAGCAAAAATCAAGCTTCATGTTTTAGTGACTATTATTCCTTCTTTTGTAGCAATGTGTGTAGGTATATGGTTTGTACAATTTCATCTTTTCTTAAGTATTTTTATGGTCATTACACCTGTAGTCTATGTTGTTTTTACAGGATTGCTTGGATTGGCTTTGAATCTATTGATGCCAAATTTACATTGGACAAGTGAAACAACACCATTGAAGACCGCAATGAATGTGTTTTTAACAATGCTTATCGATCTAGCAATTCCTATAGTAGCTTTGGTTATATTGGGTGCTACAGGCATAGATGCTATGCTTTATTTAACAATTTTTACATTTTTGATTGTTGTGGTTGATATACTACTTATACAATGGATAAAAACAAAAGGCGTACAAATCTTTGCAGCATTATAAAAACTTCTCAGTTTTGAGAAGTTTTTTTTAGAACGGGAATGTATTGGATGGCTTGAGATCTTTAAAACTATATGGTAAATCTTTAAATGTAATCAATTCAACACCATTTGTCTTGACCCAATCTTTTACTTCTAAAGAAGTCATTGCTTCCAGATCTTTGACTCTGCATAGAGAAAAACTACTTAAATCAAACAAAGGTGCATCAGCATATCCGCAATGTGTTATCAAATATCCATAGGAATGTTCCAATAGATGATCATGGTCAGATAAAATGTATGATTTTAGATCTTGCGTAAGTTGCTTTTCAGGACTTCCTCCATATATATACCATCCTAGCTTTGCGCATTGCATATCGGGAATATTTGCTACTTGAGAGGTATACAGACAATTGTATTTTTCTGCTAAATCCAAACTAGCACGTATGGTTGTTTTGGTACAATATGCATGTGCATGAATATAATCTGGTGTTTGTGAAAATAACGTAATGAATTCTTGAATCTGTGCTTCAAATTCTGCATAAACTTCTTCATATACCACATGATCATATCCATTATCTTCGTTATCCTTTGCTTTATTTTCTTTGCTTGTTAAAAATGTTCCATCTTCGTGAGTAAGATTTGGAATCTTAGAATGTGGTAAAAGTGAAGGGCCTGTAGACGCATTTAAATCAATGCCTAATGCAATTTTATGCATGTATGGTTTGATCCATTCTGCGCATTGTTTTCTGTAAGGCATATTTGTAAACATGCCCGTGTTGCGAATGATACCATTGTCGATTGCATCTAATATGCCTTTTGAAACGGCAGGTGTAATGCCATAGTCATCGGATTGTGCTAAAAGTTTCATATGTGTAGTCTCCTTAGAATTATTTTACTAAAAAAACAACTGAAATACTCAGTTGTTTGCGTATATTGCATTGATTTTAGAAACGATTTGTTGTGCATATGGATATAACAAATAACTATGATCAGAATTATTCAATGAAATACAAAAAGATGCTGATTCTGTAAATCCCACTAAATACGTATGTATACGATCATTTGCACACTCTGCAGTTCCTGTTTTTGCATATACCATTCCATAGTTTGCTTCATCTAAACCATATCCTTCAGCAGTTGAATGCAATATTGTTTTTAATTTTTCACATACGGTTTCATCTGTAGCTTTAGATAACTTGTGATTGATATGTTGATACAAAGGCAAAGAGTTGTCATAGATTTTAGAAACGATATACGGGGACATCATAACACCATCATTCGCAATCGCTTGGGCTATTAAAGCTAAATGCACAGGTGTGATCTGTGTGTGACCTTGTCCGAAAGAAGTTTGCGCGATTTCATCGTTTTGACTAGAAGCATCAACGTCGATTTTGGAATGCAGAGTCGTTAAGAAAGGAATGTCAATATCTTTGCCAACCATGAATGCGGCAGATGTTTTGGCTAATGCTTCTCCACCGATACGAATACCTAAGTCAGCAAAGTAGCAATTGATGGATTTATTCATTGCGGTTTCTAAATCAACATCCCCATATGCAACATTTTCATAATTTGTAATCGTCCAATCCGATCCGGCAGGTAAGTAAGAACCTGTATCTGTGAAGTCAAAGTAAGAATCATCAAAGCCTTCTTCTTCTTGCTTTTCTAGTGCAGCAGCTGCAGTAACGATTTTAAATGTCGATCCAGGAGGGTCATTTTCAAAAGTACCTCGACGATAATTAGAGCCTTCTACATCACTGAGCAATAAAGAATTGATATCGTTGACATCATATGTAATGGTAGAATGTGAAGCAAGAGCGAGTATAGCGCCTGTTTTATTATCAATAACAGTAATAGAACCTTCTTGGTTACCTAATAATGCATATGCATAATCTTGTAGATCATTGTCTGTTGTTAATTGCACAGTTGCACCTTTGTTGTTCGCATCTAAGTGAAATAGGGAATAGTCTTTAAGATTACCGCGCAGACCATATGTATTTTCTTTTCCAGAATTGACGGAATAATAGCCTAATAGATATGCATAAGACTCATTTTCTGGATAGTCTGCATAGCTAGATGCACCAGCTGATGCATTTCCCATGATCAAAGATTCATTACGATCAATGATATCGCCTTCTACAACATAGTCTTTAATAGCGTTATATGTGATAGAATTTTTCGTTCCTTTTTTTTCCGCAGAAAAATAAGGAGAAACAAGATACTTTCCTGAAAAGAATGTAACAAATACAAGACATAGTAAAATACTACATATTTCAACAATGCGGATTCTTTGTTTGGATAGTGCATTGTTTTTCTTTTTCGGTGGACGAAAATCAGTTGTCATCTTCTACTCCTTCATATTCATATTTTTCTGACATATGCAATAACAATCCTATAAAGCAGAATACAAGGGCCATATAAGTTCCACCACGAGAAAGAAACGGAATTGGAAGACCCGCAAAAGGAATGATATTACAGGAACCTAATATGACAATCATTGCCTGCATGACGATTAAAATCGTTGCGGCA
>CALBJM010000051.1 GCA_937893225.1 uncultured Erysipelotrichaceae bacterium
AATCGATGCGATTTTTAAATATTTCCCATGTCTACTTGATTAGGGTTGTATCAAAGCGACAGCTCATTTACATCATGTATTTTTTAGGAATTTACTGTGTCACCCTTAACTTTAATGCCGTCAATTGTAACAGAGCCTTCTGCGTCGATAGCAACTTTTACTGGAGTACCTGGTTTTGCGGAGATAGTATCAGTACTATTTGCTGTTTCACCCAACTTAACTCCAGCAATTGTTCCTCCATTCTGCCAGCCTTCCTTTGTTTGCACTAATGCAACGTCAACACTGTGCTTTTTGTTGTCAGAAAGATATGCTGATGTAACTTCCGCATAAGCAGAACGGATATTTGCCATATCTGTAGCTTCTCTAGACTTTTCTAACTGTGATGTGAAAATTGGAATTTCTTCATAGTCCTAATCTTAAAAAAACTAGATGAGCTACTATTATACCTATCAACATTCCAACAATTACATCTGATGGATAGTGTACATAAAGATACATTCTAGATAGTGCTATAAGACATGCGATGAGTAGTGCTGGCTGCCATACTATGTTTCTAGAGAGATATAGTATTGTTACTGCTACAAAGGATGCTGCTGTATGACCTGATGGAAATGAGTAGTCTTTTGGCCTAGGAATCAACAAAGACACAGTTGGATTTAAGTCACATGGTCTTTTTCTTGCTATGAGTGGTTTTAACATAAGATTACAAATCATTGCTTCTAAGATAAGTGATATTGTTAGCAGCATACCTTCTTTTCTTGTTTGTTTGCTTAGTAGAAGACATATGTCTAAAACAATCCAAATACCCCCTCCATCTCCTAGTTTTGTAATGTGCACCATGAGTTTGTCTAGTGTTTTTGTGCGTAGAGCTTGTAGTGTGTCTAGTATAGATAATTCATAATTTTTTGTTCTTTCTATCGTCATAATTTTCTCTTTCTATTTGTAGAATAGTTGAGAATTGTTAACAATAGATGAAATGTAAGACATATTTGTGTGAGAATTTATGAATTAATTATTTTGTCTAACTTTCTGATTCTTTTCAACATTGTTTCTTCATTGTTGTGAACATAAATATTCATTGTTGTACGAATATCATTGTGTCCTAATAATTCTTTTACTTCTTGCATGTTCATGCCTGTTACTAATAAGTTTGTAGCATATGTGTGACGTAACATATGAAAATGAAAGTCTTGTAAACCATCTATGTGCTTATTGAGTCTTGTACACGAACACGCCAATGATCTACGATTTATATAAGAACCATCTTTTTTTATACAAACAAGATGTATTGCAATCTTATCTTTGCTATCAATAACACCACTATATAAAGGATAATGCAACGTTCCATTCTCTTGGATTTCCATATAGTAATTTCTACAAACAATATTCTTCTGTTTCTTCTTTTCTTCTTTTAAGATTTTCTTTAAAGTATTGGGAAAATATACAATTCTACTCTTATCTCTTTTTGGTGTCGTAAATTCTAATCGATTCTTATTTTCACAATTCAATACAACCGATCTTTGTACAATTAAAAATTGTTCATCAAAATGAATATCTTCCCAAGTTAATCCACATACTTCTCCTAGTCGTAAGCCTGTATAGTATGCAATTTGTATAGGGAGTGCATTGGGACTGTCTTTAGAATTTAAATAGGCAATGATCTTTAGAAATGTTTCATGTGATAGTACTTGTTCTTTGTGATTCATGTCTGAAAAAATCTTAGTTTCATTTCTTGTTACGGGTAATGCGATATGTTCCATTGGATTTTGTTTAATGATTTTGAGTGGATATACCGCATATGCAAATGCATTTGTTAATAATGCAGAATAGGCACAAATACGAGATTTACTATATGGTTTATGGAATGTATGATCTTCCCTATAAAAACCATTTCCCAAATCATCAAATAATATCTGCAAATCTGTTGTTTCTATTCGCATCACTTTCTGATGAATAATATCCATTGTCTGTAACATACGTATTACAGAAAGATAATTATTTCTTGTTCCTAAAGCAAATGAACCCCTCTTAATTTCATTTTCTGCATAAACATTTAATAGTTCTTCTAATGTCATTGTGTACTTTTTCAATTCTTTCAATAATAAAAACATGTCAAATCTCCTTTTTTAGAAACTTAACATGTTTATTAATCTAATCACCTAAAAATCTGCATTTGTTCCAATTATTTCATATCCATCGCAAATTAAACAAGTTCATCCGCATGCATTGCTTTTATCGCAAGAATCTCTTCTTTGGATAATCCTGTAGTTTTCTCAATAATAGA
>CALBJM010000052.1 GCA_937893225.1 uncultured Erysipelotrichaceae bacterium
GCAACAAAAAGATATTTATTCCTGAATTTATTTTGACGGTAATTGTTGCTTTAGGTATTTTCTTTTTTGGGAAGATCAATATTTGGATTTCTGCAGTGTTGTATCCTGTTTTTGGTTTTCTGTCTGCACCACTTGGTAGTAATTTAGATTCATGGATGTTAAAAGCATTTCATCAAGATGCTTTTACGTATGGTAGAGCACGTGGCACTGGTTCAGCAGGATATGCAATTTCTGCGCTTGCGGTTGGACAATTGATAAGTCTTTTGGGATACGGAGTAATTCCAGTGTCTATTTTAGTTTGTGCTGTTGTTGTGTTAGCGATTGTGCTGTTTTTGAAAGAAGAAGCGTATGTTGTACATGCACATCAAGATAATACTAATCCAATGGAATTATTAAAAGTGAAACCATATATCTTTATGTTGGTTATCATCTTCTTAACTGGTCTTGCTTTATCACCGTATAACAATTTGAAAATCGTTGTATTGAAGAGCGTAGGTGGTGATGTTGGTATGTTAGGTATCGATTCTTTTGTTGGGGTAATGGTACAAGCTGTATTTATCTTTATATCTGGTTCGTTAAAGAGATTACCTCGTTATTTCCGTATGTTTATTATGACATCGAGTATCGTTGTGACATTGACATTATGTGCTACAGCTTCTAATCCGTATATGATTGTCATAGGTACGGTTTTCTCAAATATTTCTTATGGATTTATGCTGCCTACTGTACGAGAAATTACAGAGAATACAGTGAGTGGTTCTTTGAAAAATACTGCTCATTCTTTAAGTGATGCAATGTTTGGTTCTTTTGCGGGGATGATTGCATTATTGTATAGTGGTAGTTTGATTGATGCGTTTGGTGTAAGATTCGTTGCTATGATGGGAATCGTAATCATGGTTGTTCCTGTATGCATGACTGTGTTTGGCATTGCTAAAGAAAAGAAGGAACAAGCATGAATATTACGGTTTATTTGGGTGCATCGGATGGAAATGATATCGCCTTTAAGAAAGCAATTCGTGAGCTTGGCAAATGGATTGCTGAAAATGGACATACGGTCGTGTATGGTGGTTCCAAAGCTGGTTTGATGGGTGATTTGGCTGAAAGTGCATTATTGGCTGGAGGAAAAGTGATTGGTGTGGAGCCGCAATTCTTTATTGATGCTGGGTATGAATATAATGATGTTACAGAGTTGATCGTGACAGAAGATATGAGTCAAAGGAAGGCTAAGATGATTTCTTTAGGCGATGCATTTATTGCTTTTCCTGGTGGTAGTGGCACTTTAGAAGAAATTAGTGAAGTAATTTCGAAAGTTTGCTTACATCAATTAAATGCACCGGTTTTGATTTATAATCTTGATGGATATTATGATAGCTTAAAAGCGTTATTTGCGCACATGGTTGATAAGGGTTTGCTAAATGTGGATGAGATATCCAAAATACATTTTGTTTCAAATTTAAAAGAAATTGTTAACTTTTTGAAATAATTCCAGAATGTTTTCTGGAATTTTTGTTTCTTGTAATAAAATAGAAGTACTGAGGGTATTCTTATGGATAAAATGACATTAGCGGAACTTCGTAGAATCGTTGAAGATAGTGAGGCTGCTGAGTTACATGATTATATTGTTGAAGTAAATGCAATAGATATTTCTGTTATTTCTGAAGATTTAGATGATAGAGAATTGTGGAAATTGTGTCAGTTATTAACAGATGAAGATCTTGCGATGGTTTTAGAGCAAGCTTCTGATGAACAACGTGTGCGTATTGCGGCAAGTGTGCCAAATGATGAATTGATTGAAGTTTTTGGTTATATGCAAAAAGATGATATTGCCGATTTGATTGGGGATATGAAAATCGTACAAAGAAAAGCTTTGATCAATCAAATGATGGAAGATGATCGCAAAATCATTCGTACATTATTGAAGTATCCAGAAGATTCCGCTGGTGGTATTATGACGACTGCTTATATTGCTCTTGATGAGGATTTGAGTGTTGGACAGGGGATGACACGTATTCGTCAAATTGCCAATAAGACAGAGGTTTTAGAAACTGTGTATATTGTGAACCATTCTCAAGAATTGGTTGGTGTAGCAAATTTAAGGACATTTTTAACTACAAAAAAAGATACAAAATTGAAGGATGTCATGAAAATCAATCCTGTATATGTTCATCCAGAAGATGATCAAGAATATGCAGCAAAATTGGTTAGTAAATATGATTTAAATGCAATTCCAGTAGTCAATAATCGTGGTTCTATTTTGGGAATCATTACAGTAGATGATATTATTGATGTTATTGTTGAAGAATATAATGAAGATATTCTTGAACTTGGTGGTGTATCATCTGAAGAAAATTTAAATACGTCTTTAGGGGAGTCTATTAAGTTACGATTGCCTTGGTTGTTAGTTAATTTGGCCACAGCTTTTTTAGCAAGTTTAACAGTCAAAGCATTTGAAGGAACGATATCTCAGGTCGTTGCATTGTCTGCTACGATGACGATCGTAACAGGAATGGGTGGTAATTCTGGGTCGCAAACACAGTCTATTCTTGTTAGACAATTGTCACAGGATGATATTTCTTTGAAGAAGTATTCCAAAGCGTTCTTTAAAGAAATTTTGTTAGGGATTATAAACGGAGCAGTAAATGGTGTTATTACTGGTGTGATTGTTGCATTGATTTATAAGAATTTCTATTTAGGTGTCATTATATTTATTGCGATGATTGGAAATATGGTAGTAGGTGGGGTTTTTGGTTTTTTAGTGCCAGTTGTGTTGAAACGTTTAGGTGCAGATCCTGCTGTTGCTTCTTCGATATTTTTGACTACGGCTACGGATGTGCTAGGTTTTTTCATTTTTCTAGGTTTAGCGCAATTGTTTTTACCGGTGTTATTGTAAAAAAATAGCTATAACAGTGCAACGAAAGGAGTGTTTGCAACTGTTATAGCTTTTTTATAGTGCTAGAATTAGACGGATTGTCTTTGTGTCGTACATGTAAAACTTTAGTGTTTCAACATCGTTGACCGTTTCTTGTTTGTTTGAAAAATATGTAACGATTTTAGACATTTCTTTTTCGTATTGTGGATTGACTTGGACATCTTGATGGTGTGCTAGTGCATCAAAGTATAAGAAAATCAGTGTCCACATGATTTCTAAACAACTATCTTCAATCCAAAAGTCTGCATTTTGGAATGGTGGTACGTATTGATGTAATAAGCGTTCGATAATTTTCAATCCATCAGTAGATGAAAACCATATATCTGTATAGGAGTAATCATACTTTGATAAGAATTCTTCATTGTAATAATCAAAAGCATCTCCTTGAATGATATGTAATGGAATATCTTGTGGAAATTGAGGGTAGAGAAAGCGTTGAAACATTGCGATAACTTCTTCTGATCTTTCTACAACTGTGATTTCTTTGACATTTGGATTTTGCATTGCCATATATACAAAATATCCTATGCCTAATCCGAATGTAACGATGTTTCCA
>CALBJM010000053.1 GCA_937893225.1 uncultured Erysipelotrichaceae bacterium
TGCAGTTTAAAATGCTAAATAGTGCGAAAGGACCGGGTGTTCGTGCATTACGTGTGCAGTCAGATAAAATCGCATATAAGAAAATGATGCAAGATGTATGTATGCATACAGAAAATTTGACTGTGAAAGAAGGCATGGCAGTTAAAATTAATGCAGAAAATACAAAAATTACGGGTGTAACACTGTCAGATGGTTCATTTATAGCTTGCCATATTGTTATTTTAACAACGGGTACATACATGGCTGGTGTAAATATGATTTCATCTGAAGTTAAGGATGGTGGACCAGACCTCGAAAAAACGACGAAAGATCTTTCACAATCTTTAAGGGACCTTGGACTAAAAACATTCCGTTTAAAAACAGGAACACCTCCAAGAGTATTAACATCTTCCATTGATTTTTCAAAAACACAATATGAACCTGGTACAGATGCATTTTTACGCTTTTCAGAAACAACAAAGAGAGAAGATGTTCGAGCATTTAAAGAACAAGTTCCTTGTTATTTAACATATACAACACCAGAAACACATGAATGGATCCTCAACAATTTAAATAAATCCTCTATGTATTCAGGTGTAGTAAAAGGTGTTGGACCTAGGTATTGTCCATCTATTGAGGATAAACTTGTTCGTTTTAAAGATAAACCTAGACATTTATTGTTTTTGGAACCAGAATCTTTAAGTATGGATACAACATATGTACAAGGATTTTCTACATCTTTGCCAAGAGATATCCAAGAACATATGGTACATTCATTACCTGGATTCAAAAATGCAATCATTAAAAAATATGCATATGCTATTGAATATGATGCAATTGATCCAATACAAATGAAACCAACATTTGAATCAAAAATCATTGAAAACTTATTTACAGCAGGACAAGTTAACGGAACTAGCGGTTATGAAGAAGCAGCTGGCCAAGGCATAATGGCTGGTATTAATGCAGCAATGAAACTAGATGGAAAGGAACCACTTGTTTTTGCTAGAGATGAAGCATACATAGGTGTCCTTGTAGATGATTTAACAACAAAAGGCACATTAGAACCATATCGTTTATTAACAAGTAGAGCAGAATTTAGACTACTATTAAGACATGACAATGCAGAAGAAAGACTGATTGAAAAAGGTCGTCGAGTTGGTCTTATTAGTGATGAAAGATATGCAGCCTATGAAAGAAAACAAAATGAGCTTTCTAAATTAAAACAAAATTTAAAAGATACAGTATTTGAAGTAGATGATACAAAGATTCATGCGTATCTTTCATCATGTGGTTATGAAGAAGAAGGACATAAAGGTATTAATGGATTTGATTTAGTAAAGCGTCCAAATATTTCTACAAAGCCATTATTTGAAACGATTGGTGTAGAGACAGATGAATTTATTGCTTCTAAGTGTGATATTGATATCAAATATGCTGGATACATTGATAAAGCAAGAAGAGAAGCAGATAAGTTAAAAGCAATGGATTCCATACCTCTTGGTGTTGATTTTAATTACGATGAAGTAGACAATCTATCGATTGAAGGACGTCAAAAATTAATGAAATATAAACCAGCAACAATGGGACAAGCATCTAGAATTTCTGGAGTCAATCCAGCAGATTTGTCTGTTTTAGCAATTGCAATTAAACAAGGAAAAGGAAAAACAAAATGAGATATGAAGAAGTAGTTAGTAATGTGCAAGTATATGGATTTGATGAATCTGTAAAAGGAGCAAAATATTCATATGCAACAGATACAGATAAGGTTACAAGTGAAGTTACTAAAACAACTCTATCTTTAGCAAATTGTAAAGCTGGTAGTGGACATGATCAGTTTATGACTGGTATTATTGTGCAATTTGATTTAACATTCTCAAATAAAGCCTGGGTAGAAGCCGAAAGATATACATTTTTGAATTTTATTTCTTCACAATCTACAATGCACAGAATTACAAAATTTAATTTAGATGATGTTTACTTACCATATGTAGATCATCGCATGATTGAAATCATGAAAGAAAAAGTTGCTGCCTATAATACTTTACAAAAAGAAATGACAGATCTAAAAAATGCAGGAAAAGATGTACAAGCATTGAGCGAAAAACTAAATCAAATGTATCTAGAAATACTATATTCCAATCCAGCAGGTTTTCGACTAACCGCAAAAATGACAACAAATTATCGTGCATTAAAAACAATTTATCACCAAAGAAAAGATCACAGACTTCCTGAATGGAGAGCATTTTGCGAATGGGTAAAAACATTGCCGCATGCAGAATTTATTACGGGAGAACAAATCGAATTATAAGTTTGGTGCAAGATAAAATCAGGACTTTTTCAAGTAATGATGTTAAAATATGTGGAAAAAAATTTTTTCCACATATTTTATTCTTTTATTTTTATAACAGTCTGTTAAAATTATTCATGGAGTAAAGAACATGACACCAGAAAAATTTGTAAATGAATGTAAAAAATTAAATATTATAATAACTGACCAAATGTTAGAACAACTTAATACATATGCAGATATATTAAAAGAATGGAATGCAAAGATGAATCTAACAGCTATAGATGAAAAAGAAGAAGTTTTTGAAAAGCATTTTTACGATTCCATACTTCCATTAAGTGCAGATGTAAATGGAAAAGTTGCTGACATTGGTACAGGCGCAGGTTTTCCTGGTGTTGTTTGGAAAATCGTAAGACCAGAATTATATGTATCATTAGTTGAGCCAACGGGAAAAAGATGTAAATTTTTAGAGACTGTGATTCACCAATTACATCTAGAAAATATTACGATTTATAATGAAAGAAGCGAAGAACATGTCAAACAACATAGAGAAGAATATGATGTTGTTACAGCACGTGCAGTAGCAAATTTAAGAGTGCTTTCTGAATTGTGCGTTCCTTTAGTAAAAAAAGATGGAATTTTTTTAACTATGAAAGGAAGCCATGGGGATGATGAAGTTCAAGAAGCAAAGCATGCAACGGATGTATTAGGGGTTGCATTAATAAAGCGTGAAGTAGCTAGCTTAACAAATGGAGATTCTAGACAGATATTTACATTTCAAAAAATAAAAAACACACCTGAAATCTATCCAAGAAATTATGGTCAAATAAAGAAGAAACCTCTGTAGGAGAAAACTATGAAAAATAGTATATTTGATATTTTTACAGATAATAGTCGTAAACAAGAAGTTATTCAGGTACATGTAGATAAAATTCAACCGTCACGCTACCAACCAAGATTAAAGTTTGATGAAGAAAAATTAGAAGAATTAAAAGAGTCCATTCAACAGAATGGACTAATTCAGCCTTTAACGGTTCGCCCTATGGATGATCATTATGAATTGATAGCTGGTGAGAGAAGATACAGAGCTTGTAAAAAAGCTGGCTTTACAACAATTCCTTGTTATGTTTTATCACCAACAGATGATCAGGCCGCACAAATGGCATTGATAGAAAATGTACAGAGGCAAGATCTATCAGCCATTGAAGAAGCTAAAAGTTATTTGCAAATCATGAAGCAAGCACATCTTTCACAAGAGCAAATAGCTAAGAAAATAGGAAAATCACAATCCGCAATTGCTAATAAAATTCGTTTGTTAAACCTCCCTGATGAAATACAAGAAGGTGTGATTGATGGAAAGATTACGGAAAGACACGCTAGAGCACTTCTAAGTGCACCAGAAGATAAACAAAAAAATATTTATAAAGAAATTCTTAAAAAAGGATTGAATGTACGTGAAACAGAGTCTTATATCGAAACATTGAATAAACCAAAGAAAGTACATGCAAGACAAAAGACGAAAGGATTTTCAAAAAATATTCAAATTGGAATCAATACAGTCAATCAATCTATTAAGATGATTGAAAAATTAGGTATTGAAGTAAAGACAGAAACAAAAGAAGCAGATAGTGAAGTGACAATGATTATCCGCTTTCCAAAGAAATAGAGGATACATATATGGGAAAGATTATCGCAATAGCCAACCAAAAGGGTGGCGTAGGAAAAACGACAACCGCAATGAATCTTGCGGCTGGTTTAGCATATGTTGGAAAGCGTGTATTACTTGTTGATTTTGATCCACAGGGAAATGCAACTCATGGAATAGGGGCAAATAAAATTGGATTTGAACAATCAGTATATGATGTTTTGTTAGGACACGAAACAGTAGATGATGTCAAAGTTACTTTACAAATGCCGCCTTTAGATGTTTTACCATCTACAATCGATCTTTCTGGAGCAGATGTTGACATGGCTTCATACGAAGTTGGCAGAGAAAAATTATTAAAAAACAAATTAGATATGGTCAAAGAAAAATATGATTATATTATAGTAGATTGTCCTCCTGCACTTGGTTTATTAAATACAAATGCATTAACTGCTGCAGATTCTGTTATGATTCCTGTACAATGTGAATATTTTGCTTTGGAAGGATTAACGCAATTGCTTTCTACGATTCGACTTGTACAAAAATTATTTAATCCTGAATTATCTATTGAAGGTGTACTTTTAACGATGTTTGATGTAAGAACAAAACTATCTGTTGAAGTACAACAAGAAGTTAGAAAATACTTTAAAGAAAAAGTATATAAGTGTTATATACCAAGAAATGTAAGACTATCTGAAGCACCATCTCAAGAAGAATCTATTTTTGAATATGATACGAAATCAGAAGGTGCGAAGGCATATGCACAACTTGTAAAAGAAGTCATTACACAAAATGAAAGAGGAAGGAGATAAAATCCATGCCAAGACCTAAACAAGGTGGATTAGGAAAAGGACTGGAAGCTATTTTTGGTCAAAATGTTGAACAATATCTTGATGACATTCAAAATAATTCAGCAGA
>CALBJM010000054.1 GCA_937893225.1 uncultured Erysipelotrichaceae bacterium
GATTACATTGAAATGAAACAGAGTGATCTTTCTGATATTATCGAAGAAACTGCTTTTGCGGCCTCTTTAAAAGAAACGAGACCAGTTTTAACTGGCGTTAATTTCAAGTTAGCTGATAATGTATTAACTGTTACTGCTACGGATTCATATCGTTTAGCAAAAAAGACAATTGCATTAGAAACAGCAAATACATTTAATATTACAATTCCATCTAAGTCTTTAAATGAAGTTAAGAATACTATGCTCAATAGTCCAGAGACAATCAAGATTTGTCAAAATGATAAGAAAGTTCAATTTATCATTGATGATATGATCTTACAATCTCGTTTATTAGATGGAGGATATCCAGAAACAGATCGTTTGATTCCATCTTCCTTTTCTTATAAATTAACAATGAATAGAATGGATCTTATTCGTGCTATCGATAGAACTACATTTATTAAAAATGACAATATGACGATCAATAAATTGCAATGTTCTCAGGAAGAAGTCGTATTAACAAATAAATCTCAAGAAATCGGTGAATCTCGTGAAACTTTGAATGCTGCATGGGAGGGAGAACCATTAAACATTTCCTTTTCTGGTAACTATGTTATTGATGCTGCAAAAGCATTAAAAGGAGATGAAGTAATCATTGAATTTACAGGTGAAATGAAGCCTTTCATTTTGAAAAATTCAGAGGATAATGATATTCTCCAATTGGTATTGCCAGTTAGAACATATAATTGATAGAATAAGCGTCTGAACATAAGACTTTTCCCTATAAATATGCTATAATTTATAGGGTTTTTTTATGTTTTTGAAGGGAGAATTTTATGGAAAAAATCAATGGTGAATATATTAAGCTAGAACAGTTCCTGAAAATGGCAAATATAGTATCTACTGGTGGTGAAGCTAAGTATTATCTTATGGAAAATAAAGTTCTCGTAAATGGTGTAGAAGAAAATCGTAGAGGTAGAAAGTTATATCCTGGAGATATCGTAGTTGTAGAGGGTAGAAAATTAATTGTTGGATGATCGTAAAGAAAGTTAGATTGCGTAACTTTCGAAATTATTCTTTTTGTGAATTTGAATTTTCAGATGGTATCAATGTAATAACAGGAAAGAATGCGCAAGGAAAAACAAATCTTATTGAAAGTCTGATTTATCTTTCTCTTACAAGAAGTCATCGTATATTGAACGATAAACAGTTGATCAAAGATGGATATGAATTTGCGGATATTAAGTGCAGATTTATAGATCAAGGTTCTTCAAGAGAAATAGAAGCAATAATTCATCAAAAAGGAAAGACATTGATGGTACAACATCAACCTGTAAAAAAAAGCAGTGAATTTGTTGGATTATTAAATGTAGTTCTTTTTTCTCCTGATGACTTGAATATATTTACAGATGCGCCAAAAGATAGAAGAAAGATAATGAATCAAGAATTATCGAAAACTTCTAGTAAATATTTAAATTCTTTATCACGTTTTAATGCAATATTAAAAGAAAGAAATCTTCTTTTAAAAAGAATACATGTAGATACAAATTTATTAGATACATTTGATGAACAAATGTCAGAACTTGAATGCAATATTATTCAAGAAAGAAAAGTATTTATAAATACAATCAATCAAAACATTTGTGATATTTATAAGAAATTATCAGATGATACGATTAGAGTGCAAGTGAAATACAATTGTTGCTTAGAGAATGATGTATCAATTGAAAACATCTTATTCGAACATAAAAAGCATCGAGAAAAAGATATAGAAAATCATGTCACTACATTTGGCATACATAGAGAAGACTTTACGTTTGAAATGAATGACAGAAATTTGGTTCAATTTGCTTCACAAGGACAAAAAAGAATGACTGTCTTATCTTTCAAAATGTCTTTACTAAAATACATAACAATAAGAACACATCGTCAACCTATTTTGCTTTTAGATGATGTATTGAGTGAATTAGATTTAGATAGACAAAATAAACTGATGGATATGGTAGGTGGCAGCTTTCAATGTTTGATAACTGCTACTGAAATTCCAGAATTTCTAAAAAATAAAAAAATGAAGATTTTCCAAATTGATCATGGAAATATTCAAAGTATTACAGGAGGTGAAGTATGAGTGAAGAAGTAAAAGAAGTCATTGAGACAGAAGATGGAAGTAAAGCTGTTATTGGGGCTACTTTGGATTCAAAAGTAACAGAAGAATATAATGACTCTGAAATTCAGGTTTTAGAAGGGCTTGAGGCAGTTAGAAAAAGACCTGGTATGTATATTGCTTCTACTTCATCTAAAGGTTTACATCATCTTGTTTGGGAAATCGTAGATAATGGTATTGATGAAGCTATGGCTGGTTATGCTTCAACTGTAACAGTGACAATTGATGAAAATAATGCGGTGACTGTTGAAGATGATGGTCGTGGTATGCCTACAGGTAAAAATGCGAAGACAGGAAAGTCTACAATTGAAACAATTTTTACTGTACTTCATGCTGGTGGTAAATTTGGTGGTGGTGCGTATAAGTATTCAGGTGGTCTACATGGTGTAGGTGCGTCTGTTGTAAATGCATTGTCAACATGGTTAGAAGTACATGTGTATCATGAAGGTAAAGTGTATTTTGAGAGATTTGAAAATGGCGGTCATCCAGTAGGTGAATTGAAAGTGATTGCGGATTGTGATCCTAAGAAACATGGTTCAATTGTTAAATTTCAAGCTGATCCTACCATATTTACAGAAACGACAGTATATGATCATGAAACGATTCGTGATCGTCTAAGACAACTTGCTTTCTTAAACAAAGGTATTCGTCTTGTATTCAATGATGAAAGAGAAGAAGATGAGAAAAAGAAGCATTATGAATTTTTCTTTGAAGGTGGTCTAAAGCAATATATTGAGTATCTCAATAAATCTAAAACACCAGTGCATCCAGATGTAATATATGCAGAAGGGTATGAAAAAGACATTCAAGTAGAAGTTGCTTGCCAATATAATGATGGCTATAATCCTTCTATTTATACTTTCTGTAATAATATCAATACCGTTGAAGGTGGTACACATTTAGAAGGTTTTAATAATGCTTTAAATAGAACACTCAATAAATATGCAAGAGATGCAAAAATCTTAAAAGAAAAAGATGACAATTTAACTTCTGATGACTGTAGAGAAGGAATTACTGCTGTTATATCTGTTAAACACCCTGATCCACAATATGAAGGACAGACTAAAACAAAATTAGGAAATTCAGTTGTTCGAAAAATTGTTTCTGATATTTTTGGTGCTCAGTTAGAAAGATTTCTTTTAGAAAATCCAGATGAAGCCAAAGCTATTGTAGAAAAAGCAATGGTAGCATCACAAGCACGTGTAGCTGCGAAGAGAGCAAGAGAAGCTACAAGAAGAAAATCAGCATTAGAAGTATCTTCTTTACCAGGCAAGCTTTCTGATTGTTCTTCTAAAGATGCTAGTATTTGTGAAATTTATTTAGTCGAAGGTGATTCTGCCGGTGGTTCAGCAAAACAGGGCAGAGATTCTCATTTCCAGGCAATTTTACCTTTGAGAGGTAAGATTTTAAATGTAGAAAAAGCAAGACAAGCACGTATTTTTGAAAATCAGGAAATTCGTTCTATGATTACTGCTTTTGGTTGCGGAATTTTAGAGGAAACAGATCCATCAAAACTTCGGTATAACAAAATCGTTATCATGACCGATGCCGATGTCGATGGTGCACATATTAGAATTTTACTTTTGACTTTCTTATATCGTTATATGCGTGCAATCATAGAAGCAGGTCACGTATATATTGCGCAACCTCCTCTGTATAAATTACAGAAGGGAAATACGATTCGTTATGCCTATACAGAACAACAGGCAACAAAATATATTGCAGAATTAGGTGATCGTATTTCAACGCAAAGATATAAAGGTCTTGGTGAAATGAATCCTGAACAACTTTGGGAAACAACCATGGATCCAAAGAATAGAACTTTGATTCGTGTAAGTATTGATGATGCTGAAAAAGCAGATGAATATTTTAATATCTTTATGGGTGATGAAGTAGAGCCTAGAAAGAATTACATCATTGAAAATGGTAAGTTTGCAAATTTGGATATTTAAGGAGGGTTAAAAAATGGCTAGAGATGATTTTATGGAATTTGATGAGTCAAAATTTGACCCAGGAAATATTACAGAACAAGAACTTACAAAAGAATTAAAAAGAGATTTTATTGACTATTCTATGTCAGTTATTGTATCTCGTGCATTGCCAGATGTTAGAGATGGAATGAAGCCTGTACAAAGAAGAATTCTATATGCCATGAATGAAATGAATAATACGCCAGACAAGCCATATCGTAAGTGTGCGCGTATTGTAGGTGAGACAATGGGTAAATATCATCCACATGGTGATTCATCCATTTATGGTGCACTCGTATACATGGCTCAACCATGGAATATGAGAGAATTATTAATTGATGGACATGGAAATTTTGGCTCTATGGATGGAGATGGTGCGGCTGCTATGCGTTATACAGAAGCACGTCTTTCTAAGATTTCTATGGAAATGTTAAGAGATCTTGATAAAGAAACAGTCAATATGTCTTTAAACTATGAAGGTGAAGAACTTGAACCAGATGTTCTTCCTGCTAGAATGCCAAATTTGATCGTTAATGGTTCAATGGGAATTGCGGTTGGTATGGCAACAAATGTAGCACCTCATAATTTAGGAGAAACAATTGATGCAATTATTGCGGTCATGCATAATCCTGAAATTACAACGACTGAATTGATGGAATATATCAAGGGACCAGATTTTCCTACTGGTGGGTATATTATTGGCAAATCAGCAATTCGAAAAGCCTTTGAAACAGGTAAAGGTTCTATCGTCATGCGTGCAAAAACGGATATTGAACATATGCCTAATGGAAAAAGTAGAATTGTTGTAAAAGAAATTCCTTACACAGTCAATAAGGCAAGCATGGTTGAGAGAATTGCTTCATTAGCAAGAGATAAACAAATAGAAGGTATCACTGATCTCAGAGATGAATCTAATATGGATGGCGTACGTGTTGTTATGGAATTAAAGAAAGACGTGCAGCCAGAAGTATTATTAAATCAGTTATATAAACTTTCTCCTCTACAAACAAATTTTTCTGTTAATAATGTAGTTTTATTTAATGAAACACCGAGAACAGTTGGTATTAAAGAACTTATTCAAGGTTATATCGACCACCAAGATGAAGTCATTACAAGAAGAACACAATATGATTTAAAGAAAGCTGAAGCAAGAGCACATATCTTAGAAGGCTTAAAAGTAGCAGTAGATAATTTAGATGCTATCATTCATATTATTCGAACATCTAGAGACGATGCAGAAGCTACACAAAGAATGGAAGATCAATTCAGTTTAGATGATATTCAGTGTAAAGCTATCTTAGATATGCAATTTAGAAGACTTACAGGTCTAGCAAGAGAAAAGATTGATAATGAATATCAAGATTTATTATTAAAAATTGCTGATTTAAGAGATATCCTTGCTAATCATTGGCGTATTGATAAAATCATTGAAGATGAATTAACAGAAGTAAAAATAAAATATGCTGATGAAAGAAGAACTACAATTCTTGAAGGTTCTGCAGAAATGGAAGATGAAGATTTGATTCCTGTAGAAGATATTGTTATTACGATGTCTTCAAATGGATATATCAAGAGAATGACTTCCGATACATATAAAGTCCAAAACCGAGGTGGTAAAGGTATCAAGGGGATGGATTTAAATAAAGATGACAATATTGAATTGTTCATTCATATGAATACACATGATCATTTATTGTTATTTACTAACACAGGTCGTGTATTCCGTATCAAGGGATATAATATTCCTCAATTTTCAAGAACTTCTAAAGGTTTACCAATTATCAATCTTGTAGAAATCAACCGTGATGAAAAAGTATGTGCGTTAGTTCCTTACAATGAATCAGAAGATAAGAAGTATTTATTCTTTGTTACAAAGCAGGGTCTTGTTAAGCGAACACCTGTTTCTGAATTTGAAAAAATCAATAAAAATGGAAAAATTGCAATAAAGTTTAACGAAGGAGATGAATTGGCCTTTGTTAGAGGAACAAGTGGCAAAGCGGAAGTTATTATTGCGGGAACAAATGGTAAAGCTGTTCGCTTTAAAGAAGATACAGTACGTCCGCTTGGTAGAACTGCAAGAGGTGTCAAAGGTTTTAATGTCGATGGTGGCAGTGTTATAGGACTTGCGACGAATGAAGAGGGCAAGTATATCATGACATTGACGAAAAAGGGATTTGGTAAGATGTCAAATCTTGATGACTATCGTATGACTAGTAGAGGTAGTAAAGGTGTTAAAACAGCTACACTGAATGAAAAAACAGGTGATCTTATTGCTATGAGAAGTGTTAATGGTGACGAGGACTGTATGATCATGACAGATGCTGGCATCATTATAAGAATTTCATTGAAGCAGATTTCAGTAAGTGGCAGAGCTACTAGAGGTGTTAAATTCATAAATATCAAGGATGGAGAAGGTGTTTCTAATGTAGCTATTCTTGATCCAGAAGATGATGAAGAAACAGTAGCAGAAAATAGTGATTAGACATTCATTAACTTAAAAATCACATTCGTTATGATATATTAAATTCAGATAATATATTTCTTATAACGAATAAAAATAGACGATAAATATTAAAAAAGGATGTTCGTTATATGTATTAGCGAATGTCCTTTTTTGAAAGGAAAGCTATATGTTAAAATATAATCCATCTAGGTATAAAAATGGCATTTGTTTATCCTTTATATAATTCAAATAATTGAATATGGAGGATATTATGAAAAAAAATACTATTTGTATGATTTTTGCCATTTTGTTAGTTGGTACATTAATATCGATTAAACATATGAATGATTATATGTTTTATCGCGTACAAACAAATGATAATTTTATAGCTGAATATTCTTTTAATACAGGAAATTATACTAGTTTCAAAATTAAATTTCATGAATATTATTGGAATGCAGAATGGATTGAG
>CALBJM010000055.1 GCA_937893225.1 uncultured Erysipelotrichaceae bacterium
GTATACAAAGTATTCGATCTGTTTCTGGAATGCTTCCATGAAATCTTCTAACGTTTTAAATGTATCAACTTCGCCTGTCTTAGGTCCAATCTGAAGGTCTCCAACTTTACCGTTATGTATAGTGATTTCAAGAATCTTAGCAACGTTTACGAAAGCTGCATCATGCCAACCCTGCTCTTTTCCAGGTACGGAAGGCTCTACACATCCAATCAGACCATAACCACGGGCATCATGAAGAGAGATTCCACGATTTGTAAGCGCAGGAATGATAACTTCATCATTATACATAGCAGGAAGACCATAGCCAAGTCTTGCAAGCTCACATGCACGATACAGAAATTCATCAGGAGTTCCCTGCCATACACGAATGGAGAAGGATGGTGCGCTAAGACGAAGATGTGCTACTGTTTCCATCATCATGTAAGATAATTCATTTGTTGCATCCATACCATCTTCTGTTTGTCCACCGGCACCGATATTCTGGAATACCTGAAATCCTGCGAATGCCTGAGCAGAAATTTGGTCACGCACTTTATTAAGGTCATTTAATTTTACAAATACACAGTCTAATAATTCCTGAGCGAAATCTTTTGTAATAGCACCGCTTGCTAAATCTTTTTCAAGATATGGGTACATATACTGGTCAAAACGTCCTGGAGATTCAGAATGTCCACTGGATTCTACCTGAAGAATCATCTGTGTGATAATGAAAGATTGACAAGCTTCGTAGAAGTTTGTGGCACCGTTAGCAGGAACTTTTTCACAGTTTTCAGCAATCTGAAGTAATTCAGCCTTTCTTGTTGGATTTGTCTCAACAGCAGCCATTTCTTTTGCTTTATCAGAATAACGTTTGGCAAAGTTAATAGCGGCAGATAACACAGTGATAACTGCTTTGCAGAACTGTGTTTTCTGAATAAATTCGGGATCATTGCAATCAAAACTTTCCAGTGCTGCAACAGCATCCTGAATAATTGCCTTGTAACCACGACGGATAGCTTTATCATAATCAATGATGATATGTCCAACACCGCCAAAGAAGTAGTTACCTACAGTAAAGATACCATTGGCAATACATTCTTTTGTTTTGTCAGACATATAGCTAGAGGCAAGATCACTGATTGTTTTGTCTTCCCAGTAAGGAAGAACTTCTCTTAAGGTAGCCTTGTCTTCTTCTGAAATTTTAAATGGGTCC
>CALBJM010000056.1 GCA_937893225.1 uncultured Erysipelotrichaceae bacterium
TTCTTTTAATTCTTTAATTTTAACCATTCTCACCACTCCATTTCATCCATTATCACATAGATATCTTCACTACCATACCCTTGTGATAAGCAATAACGAAATACATGATTCTTCAAATCAGTACCACTATATTTTCTTTCATATCGTTTCTTGGCTTTTGTTGCACATTTACTTAAGTTATCTAATTCACGTAATTCATTTTTCGTGTAATCCAATTTTTCAGAAACAAGTCTAGCCAAAGAGGTATTGTAACCTTTTTGTATCAAATGTGTATAAATATAATTCTTTGCTTTTTTTACGGAATCATCTTTACATGCATTCAACAATTTTTCTGCATATTCCTCTGCATTCGTTTCTTCATCGTCCTTCGTATCATCGAGCTTTGCGGTAATCATGTCATACGGAATACCTTTTTTTGTCAATGTACGAATAATTTTGTCTTTTCCATTCAAACCTGCTTTTAATAAAGCAATTTGTTCTTCACAATATTTTTCATCATTGATGTAGCCTTTATTCTCAAGCTTTTCAATAATGCGATTGATCATATAAATGTCACAATCAGTTGTTTGTGTCAACCAATCATACATTTCTTTTCTACTACGATCTTTGTGAACAAGTTTTCGAATACAACTCTGATAAGCAAGCGCACCTACTTGACGATATTCAAGATCTTCTACTTGCTTTTGTGTTAAAGAACCATTCTTACGCATCCCCATATTGTAGTAATCATCTAAAGATACTTGGATTCTTTTTTCTTCTTTTTTATCAGATATTAGATAGAGTTGAACGGTACTGTCTTTTACCTTCACATCTACGATCATATATTGATTGTGATATTGTTCAATGGACTCTTCATAAACTTGTATGACGCGTTCATAAAACGTTTCAGAAGAATATGGTTTCACTTGTAATGTGCAAGCCTCTTGCATACTTCTATATGTCTCACTATCAAGTTCTACAAAATTTTCTATTACGTTAGGAAGATCGTCCGCATCTTTAAAAAACCACCCTGTCTTTTCTGGAATAAGAAGATCGTCAAGTACTTCATCATAACGTGCAAATAGAGGCAATCCACTCGCCAAAGCTTCAATAAAAGTCATACCTTGTGTTTCTGATAAAGAAGCACTAATAAATGCATCTGCGCTATGGTATAAAGAAGGAACTTCTTCCCTTGGTTTCGCACCAGCAAGAATGACATTCTTTTGGATACCTAGATCTTCTGTCAATTTTTTCAAGCGTGAAAAATCCGGTCCATCTCCAACAATAAGCAGTTTCATTTCAATTGATTTTTCCAATGTTTTTGCAACACCTTGAATCACTAGATCCAAAGACTTTTCTTCGGCCAAACGCCCAACATAAATAATGACTTTGTCATTTTCAGAAAAACCAAATGATTTTCTAATTTCACTTCTTTTTTGCATAGATGTAATGCTTTTATCAAATTTCGATAATTCTAAGCCTGTAGGAATCACATGTATTTCTCGACGCACGTGATAACCAATCAACATATCTTTTGTTTTAATACTTGGAGCAATGACTTCAATAGAACTGTCTCCATACAATCGGCTCA
>CALBJM010000057.1 GCA_937893225.1 uncultured Erysipelotrichaceae bacterium
TGAAGAGATCTCGTAAAGATTCTTTCTATTGGTATAAGAAAGTCATTGCTTCTAACGGTGATGATTTAACAGACTAATGTAAGGCTCGTGGAAAACACGGGCTTTTTTCGTGATTTTGTTTTTTTGTGTAAAGATAGTACAATAAATAAGGTTGGAGGAACACATATGAAAGTTATTCCTTATGAAGAAAAATACAGAGAAAGATGTCACTATATTTGTGTGCACACAGGTAGCCCTGACAACCTTGTAAATACAGAACACTATAACTTTTCATTGCTTTGGTATTGTGATCCATATTTAGACCATGGCCGTGCATTCTTACTTGTAGATGACAATGAAGAAGTGCAGGGATATATATTGTGTGCAGAAGACTTTAAAGAATATGCACAATATATGGAAGGCTATAAGAAAAAAGTACATGAAGTTGCACCTTCCTTTGATTATCGTTGTGATATATCTGAGTATGTAGCATATCAAGATAAGTATCCTGCACATTTACATGTAGATATTCTTGAAACAGGTACAGGCAAAGGCAATGGAACAATGCTCATGCAAACATTGTTGGAATCTTTGCGTAAAGATAATGTGAAAGGAATCATGGTTGGTGTTGCGAAAGATAATGAACGAGCATTTCGTTTCTATCAAAAGATGGGATTTCAAATCCTTGAAGAATCAGAAGGCGGCTATACGTTAGGGCAAACACTATGAGATATCCAATTTGTGATGTATATAATATTGCAGCATTAAATCCACCACTTCCATCTACTGTAATTCAAGAACAAATCGTAGAAGGCGTACATGTGTATTCTTTGGGAACAGGTACAAGTATGTCTCCAGAATCCTTTCGTTTTTATAAGATGCTTTTCGTAAAACAAGGAAAACTTCGTATTACGATCAAAGATGAAAATGGAATTCCACATATACAAGAATTACAAAAAAATGACGGCATGATTACGCCAAAGAACAAAGTTATTCTTGTGGAATCTATTGAAGACTGTGTGTATTTAGAAATTCTACTTGGTCAAACTGTTAATCACACAATTAAAAAGCCAGGAGAAGTATTTTCTACACCAGAAGTAGGTCTATTTGAAAAAGGTAAATTACATACAACAAGAATCATTACAAGTGGTTTTGTGGAAGTAACGATTTTGTGTTTGGATGAATGCGTGGCTAAAAGAATACATAAAACAAATACAATGGTATTTGGATATGAAGGTGAAGGAAAAGTAGAAGTGGATGGGAAAACATTTCTATTTGGACCTGGTTCTTCTATGCGCTTTACACCAGAAATGAAAGTTACAATTACGCCACTACAAGGTAAGATGAAATTAGGCGTTACAAATTTCTTTATTTAAATAAAACTATAACAGCTAGATTCACTGTTATAGTTTTTTTTCTATAGCATTTCGTTGGCAGATATCGTGCTTTTTACTATATACTTGAATTATGAGAAAAATAATATTTTTAGATATTGATGGAACATTATATTCCACAAAGATAGGCAGAATCCCAGACAGTGCGGAAGAAGCAATTCAATTGGCTAGACAAAATGGACATAAGATCTTTTTGTGTACAGGTCGCGCATTGAGTGAAGTACAAAAATATTTAAATTATGCGGTAGATGGCTTTATCCTTGGTGCAGGTGGCATGGTCTATGCAGATGGAAAGAGAATCTATGATCATCCGATTGACACACAAAACGTAACACGTATTAAGAAAACGATTTTGAAGAGTGGTCTTGGCTATTGTTTGGAAGGTGCAGCAGGTTCTTATTGTTCAGAAGTCGGCTATGAATACTTGTTGAAGTATTTTTCAGGAGGCGTTACAGATCGACAAAAACAAATTGCGCTATGCATGGAAAATGGAACATATCCAGAGTCTTTTGGATCTGAAGAAAATGATCATATTTATAAAATATGTGCATATGGCCCAAGCTGGGAACCCTTGTATCCTAAGCTGGAAAAATTACTAGAACAACCATTTATCTTAACCAAATCTGTAGACCATCCTGATGAGCAATTATGTATAGGAGAAGTAACAAATAAGATGGTGAATAAAGGTACCGCAATTCAGAAAGTACTAGACCATTACAATGAAGAAGCGTTCAATGCAATTGGTATTGGAGATTCAGCAAATGATATTCCTATGTTTCGGGTATGTGGAACGAGTATTGCTATGGGAAATGGTGCAGAAGAAGCAAAGCGTGCTGCAGATTATGTGACAACAGATATTTTAGATGATGGGATTTATAATGTCTTTTTACATTATGGCTTGATTGGAGAAAAGAAATGAGATTAGGGATCGTTGGAAATGGCGGCATTGTACATGCTGCATTAAATACTTTACAGAATTCTGAGATTGAAGTGGCTGCGTTGTGGTGTAGAAGTGCGGGAAAAGGAAAAGTAATCACAGAAAAGTATGCTATAAAAAAATTGTATACAGACTATGATGCCTTTTTACAAGATGATCGGTTTGATACTGTGTATATTGGTTTGATTAATTCTTTACATTATGCATATGCTAAAAAAGCAATATTAGCAGGAAAGAATGTCATTGTAGAAAAGCCATTTACAATAACAAGTAATGAAGCAAGAGAGTTGACTTTACTTGCATCAGAAAAATCTGTTTATCTATTTGAAGCAATTATGTCACGGTATAGTCAAAACTATGAAGCAATTCGTTCTGTGTTGCAGTCTATAGGCGATATTAAGCTTATCCAATGCAACTATTCACAATATAGTAGTCGTTATGATGCATATAAGGCTGGCACAGTTTTGCCGGCATTTGATCCACGATATGCAGGTGGTGCATTGTATGATATCAATGTTTATAATGTTCATTTTGTTGAAGGACTATTTGGAAAGCCAGTTGAAGTAAAGTATTTTGCAAATAAAGGTTTTAATGGGATTGATACAAGTGGTATTGCAATATTGCAATATGATAGCTTTCAAGCGGTGTGCTGTGGAGCGAAAGATAGTGCGTCCAAGAGTGGTATTACGATTCAGGGAACTGATGGGTGTATTGTAATGGATAGTAGACCTGGAGTTATTAAAAATATTACGTTATATAAAAATGATGGTATGGAAGAGCGAATCGATACATGCATAGAAGAAAATCCTATGTTACAAGAATTCAACAAGATCAATACAATGATTACAGAAAATGATTATGAACAAATGCAGACTTGGGCTTTAGATTCTGTGCGTGTTGTGGAAATACTAGAAAAAGCTAGAAGAGATGCAAATATTATATTTTCTGAATAAATGATTTTATAATTTTTTTACATCAATCAAGCGCTTACATGTTATAATACATGCATAGGTACAGAAGGAGATTAACAACTATGGCATTAGTAAATGTTTCTTCAGCATTGAAGAAAGATGAAATTAAAGAATTATTACTTAAACAAGAATCACCAAAATATGAATTTGTAAAGATGAAGACACCAATCGAAATGCAGTTTGATGTAACTGATGATGGTTCTCATGGTGATTTAGCAAATTATACAAAGAGTTTGATCAAGAAGGAACCTTGGGGATCAGTTTTGATGCTTAGAGTTCTTAACGAAGGTCAGGCTTTTACAGGTGGAAAGATCTAAAAAAGACATTTTACATGTCTTTTTTATGTAGGAAAAGGAGAAAAAAATGGGATTTCCAAAGAATTTTTTATGGGGCGGTGCTACAGCTGCCAACCAGTTTGAAGGTGGCTGGTTAGAAGATGGGAAAGGTGCTTCCGTACCTGACCATGTACGTGGAGGTACAGTAAGTTCTCCTCGTTTATGGGACAAAGAAATTGATCCTGAAGTATATTATCCTTCACATGAAGCGGTAGATTTTTACCATCATTACAAAGAAGACATTGCTTTGTATGGAGAAATGGGCTTCAAATGCTATCGTATGTCCATCAACTGGGCAAGAATTTATCCAACAGGAGAAGATGCTGAGCCAAACAAAGCGGGCCTGGATTTCTATCATAATGTATTTGCGGAATGCAAAAAGTATGGTATTGAACCATTGGTTACAATTTCACACTATGAATTACCATGGGCTTTAAGCGAAAAATATAATGGTTGGACAGGTAGAGAATGCATTGATGCATTTGTAAAGTATGCTACAACATTGTTTACAGAGTATAAAGATGAAGTTACATATTGGCTAACATTTAATGAAATCAACTGTGGTGCTGATTTCTTTGGCAGAATCATGTCTTTAGGTATGCTAGGTAAAGACCATCAGCCAATGTTTAATCCTAACGAAACTACAGAAGAAAGAAATGACCGTTTCACAGCTTTGCATAATCAATTCGTAGCATCTGCTAAAGCTGTCAAGATTGGACACGAAATCAATCCAGATAACAAGATTGGTTTAATGATTGCGGGTAATATGACATATCCATATACATGTAATCCAAAAGATGCTAAAGCAGCACAGGATGCAATGAACATGCATAACTGGTTCTGTGGTGATGTACAAGTACGTGGACATTATCCATATTATGCAAAGAGATACTTCAAGGATAACAACATTACAGTTAGAACAGAGCCTGAAGATTTTGAAATTTTGAAGGAAGGTACAGTAGACTTCTATAGCTTCTCTTATTATATGTCTGCTACTGCTACAGTTGACCCAGACGTATTGAAGACAAGCGGTAATATGTTCTCTGGTGTAGGAAATCCTTATTTGAAGTCTTCTGATTGGGGATGGCAAATTGATCCAGAGGGTTTAAGAATCTACTTAAATGAAGTATATGGTAGATATGAAATCCCTATGATGGTCGTTGAAAATGGATTAGGTGCAAATGATGAGAGAAGCGAAGATGGAAAGTTCCATGATTCTTATCGTATTGACTACCTAAGAGATCATATTAAAGCAATGCGTGAAGCTATTGAAGATGGTGTAGAACTTTGGGGATATACAATGTGGGGCTGCACAGACTTGGTTTCTGCTTCTACAGGTGAAATGAAGAAGAGATATGGCTTCGTTTATGTAGATAGAGATAATGATGGAAATGGTGATTTCCATAGAGAAAGAAAAGATTCTTTCTATTGGTATAAGAAAGTCATTGCTTCTAACGGCGAAGATCTTGATTAATTAAATTGGACTGGTTTCTATTGGAAATCAGTTCTTTTTTTGTACAATAATATAAAAGAGGTTATCATGAAAAAACATAAAAAATTATGGATCGTCGTTACTGTGCTTTTTTGCTTGTTTTGTTCTGGGTATGCATATGTGAATACGTATTATAAAGGAAATACAGTGGCATATGATGCCTTGGTTTCTGATGCACAAATAACAGTGGAGAAACAAAATGATTGGATTGCATTTGTGCCTAAACAATATGATACAGGTATC
>CALBJM010000058.1 GCA_937893225.1 uncultured Erysipelotrichaceae bacterium
AATATTCATCAAGAACTACCGCCATATGCAGCTTTGCGGCTTGTAATTGCTTCATACATGTCGAAATTTGCGTATTTGGAGATGTATAGATCACAGGCTTAATGATTCTACGAATTGGTCCTTTGTTATTGTGATACATTAATTCATAGAAATCTTTTTCATGAATAACACCTACGATATTATCTACAGTATTCTCATATACCGGTAAACGAGAAAATGAATTGAAGCGAAATGCTTTTTCAATTTGTTCATGCGTAGATGTAATATTGACCGCAACGATATCTACACGAGGCGTTAAAACATCTTTAACATCCAAATCATTAAATTCTATTGCAGCAGAAATCAAATCACTTTCATGTTCTTCCAGATTTCCATCTTTTTCTGCTTCATCAACCATCGTAATCAATTCATCAGAAATATCACTGTCATCTTGTTCGATCTTAGCAACATTATTAACTAGCCAAGTCCATCCCTTCAGTATATAGGTAAGTGGCGTGAAAAGAAATTCAAAAAAATTCACTAAACCAACAGTTGCACACGCAAATCTTTCAGGAGCTTGTTTGGCTAATGATTTTGGCGCAATCTCGCCAAACATCAAAGTAATTATAGTCACAACGATTGTTGAAACCGTAGGTCCTTGTCCTCCCTTTATAATTTGTGAAAAAAGAAGAGTTGAAATCGTTGCTGCAGCAATATTCACTATGTTATTACCAATCAATATAGAAGTTAAAAACTTATCAAAATCATCTAATATGACATTGGCACTTGCAGCTTTTTTATTTCCCTCATTTGCCATATTCTTTAAACGAATACGCGATGAACTAGAATATGCAGTCTCTGTAGCTGAAAATAAACCAGAGAACAAGATCAATATAACGATAGCTATAATATAACTTGTCATATATTCCTTGCCTCATTTCTGTTATTGCTTGTATACATATCAAGCGGTATCGAAGAATCTTCCAAAATACTTACCTCTCTTTAATATGAGCAGAATTATATCATTATCTAGAATATCAAGCAACTTACGGCTTTAATTGCCCATTTTGTACATGTGCATCAAGAATTCTTTCTACTTCTTCGTATAACTTTTTTGAACCTTCCGCTGTTTTTGATTGTCTTGTCTCTACGATTGTCCTAGACACATCATGTTGCCGCCAATCACTTCCTCCATTAGCATGATTTAACAATAGAGGTTGAAAATTGTCCATTGCATGTGCAAATTTTGCTTCCGCAGTTTTATTTGCTTCAAATTCTTCAAATAAGCCTTTTAATTCACGCATTTGATCACTTGGTAATATTGCATACAAGTGCTCTGCTGCTAAAGCTTCACGTGCTTGTTGTGTTTTCTTTCCTTCTTCATCATATGCATATGTATCACCAGCTTCGATTTCTACGATATCGTGTATCAAACACATCATCATTGTTTTAGCTAGATCTATATTTTCATTAGCATATTCCTGCAATAAGTAACACATAATTGCCATATGCCAAGCATGTTCTGCATCATTTTCACATCTACCGTGATTTGTGAGATGCGTTTGTCTCAAGATGTTTTTTTCTGCATCGATTTTTGTTATAAAACGAATCTGTCTTTGCAAACGATAATCTTCTGCAGTCATGATATTTTGTATTGTAGTTTCTTGCTTTTCACTTTGTGTCTTATGCAATACAGTAGAAAAATAATGAAATCCAAGTTTGCTTTGTACAGCAGCAGATCTTGCATTCCATGCAAAATAATCACACATTACAAAATCAACATGTTTAACATCAAATAACCACTCTATGACTTTCCACACAGCTTCAGGCATAATTCCTTGTCCCCAATATGCCTTAGACAACATAAATCTAAGCGCAGTCCCTTTTCGATCAGTTAAATCAGGAAAATGCATCTCATCGTATTTTTCTATGCCAATGGAACCAATCACTTTTCCATCCTTTTCTACAGCGAATGTGTGCTTTTCAGCTATAAACTTTTTAAGGATGGCTTTTGAAGCATCAATATTTTCATGAGTAATCAAGCCAGCCATAGTTCCAACATCCTCAACACGCGCATATTCAAACAAATCTTTTGCATCATTTTCTTTCCAAGATCGTAAAATCAAACGCTCTGTCTGAAGTATGACATTTGTTATATCAACGCTAATATTGCTCATCAGAATGCATTTCCTTGTCTTTCTGTGTCATCACAGAAAAATTCAAATGCCTTTTGGATGTCTCTTTCCCATACTCTCCATTCATGATTTCCAGGTCCTAAAGTCCATTCTACTTGTAATCCAATTTGTTTTAGA
>CALBJM010000059.1 GCA_937893225.1 uncultured Erysipelotrichaceae bacterium
TGGATTTCCACTTCTTTTTGTCGTGCTCTTTAATCTTCTTTTTTTTCACACTTTCCTCTTTTCTGCATATCCTTTTGGATTCTATATTGTAACCAATGCTTCAATTGACAATATGCTTCCATATCCTTTTCTTGCGGTATTTTCTTTTGATTCCAAGCCATATAGCAACGCTTTCCTGCCATGATCCAATCTTGAACAAATTCCATTTCTTGCAATACATAGCTTGGTTGCTTAACTTGTATTTCACAATATACAACAGGCGCATGTCCATCTCTATCCTGTATTTTACGAATCCTTTCGTCCATTTGTTTTTCATAACTTGTAAAACAAAGATACGGTGGCAATAAAATCTCTTTTTCATCATTTTTCTTATATTGCTTTAAAAGTTTAGAAAAATTGGCACAATATGTACCTTTTGGAATCGTGATTTCCATCAAAACAAGATCTTTCTTATCTTGATATGCATTCAAAAACCCTGCAGTAGACGTAGAAATAAACGATTCCAACTTTCCATATTGCTGAAATACTTTATAATCCGCATATCGTTCTACACGATATACATGCATTTCTTCTTTACTTTTTTCCATCGCCCAAAATAATGAACAACTTAATTCTTCTACAATATCCAACCGGTCTAAAAATGCCGTATTTAACACGCGATTTTCTTCACTTCGAGCTTGTTCTGTAGAACAATCAGGAAACAATAATGCATTCCACGTCACATAAGCTTTTGCATCAGACCAAAATACATCATTTCCTCTCACATCGCCTTCATAAAAGCGAATGACATCTTCTTGCTTCATCATACTCTTATTATACAAAAAAAAGATCTCACAATGAGATCTAACGACGTCTTCTCTTCTTTTGCTGCACAAAGAATGCTACTACCGCACAAATTACAGAAGAAGCAAAAATGTATGATGAATATGTCATTGAGAATGTCTCATTCAAATAAGACAATGTATTTTCACAAGACGCAACGATCGTAGAAGCAGCATAATCTTGTAAATTCATCAAATGGAACACAAGAAACAACGCACCTATTCCTACTAATCTACCACCAAGAAAACCAGTTGCTACACGAATAAATACCTTATCCCAATGCGCAGTTAATATTCCACAAACAACACCAAACACAAGCAAGGCAATCAAAGCAACATTTGCATCAATGCCTTTTATAAAAGGAAGAATCATCGCTCCAAAAAATACGCCAAATATCAACCCCAAAAGAAAGAATGATAGCTTTTGAGCATATTGCGCTAAGATTGCCCCAACAACTGCAGCCCCAAGTGCAAAAGCTAGAGACGTTGCAGTTTGTCCATAATTTTTCACTACGATATCAAACACAAGTACAAAAGAAAAAACAGAAAGAAAAATCGAAAAAAACTTCTGGCCTTTTGTAATCGCTAATAAGCCAATCAACACTAGCCCTACAGGCACTAATACTACACCAATCAAATTCATGTCTCACTCACTTCCATAAAAAATTCATATACAAACTATTCTGTTTCTCCCAATCAGCTTCACAATGTTCTCCATTTGGTTGAAAATAATGATACGTCTGTACACCACAATTTTGTAACTCTTCTTCAAACTTGTAAACACTTCTTGCTTCTCTTGTATCATATTCTGGATTTCCATGATGTGCTGCTCTACCTGCTTCCTTTTCACCCCAAGAAATATAAATACGTGTATCCATATAAATTAAATTTTCACGCAAGGTCTTACGATATTTAGAAATATTCCAATACACACCAGAAGAAATACAAGCACACTTTGAAAACACATCATTATGTGCCAAAACACCATACATTGCCATAATGCCACCCATAGAACTTCCTGCAATAGCAGTTGCTTCTCGATGACCATATGTACGAAAATGACTATCAATATAAGGTTTCACATCATGCAAGATCCACAAAAAAGTTTGTTCACCAATACCTTTAATGACTTCACCAAACATTCGTTTCTCATATGGACAATATTCATACAATCTTTCATTGCCACGATGCGAGCACTCCATTCCAACTATGATCATTGATTTATCCCATTGTTGTAAAAATGCTTCTAATCCCCAGCTTTTTCCAAATGTTGCCTCATTGTCCAAAAACAAATTCTGACCATCAAACATATACATTACTGGATATCTCTCAAGAACAAATGAATAATTATCTGGCAAATAAATATGCAAGTAGCGCATATCATTTGTAGGCCAATACCAAAAATCTTGATTTATGATCATACAATTACATGCTTTAACAATAATCTAGACTCAAGTTCTTTTGCACTCATTCTCAAACCACCTTGTGAAAACACTGCATTTTGAATCAAAGCATCACTTGTTGCATATGTTACACGATATCTATCTTTTAAATCATATGCAGACTTTTCCAAAAAAGCATCTGCTGTTTCATCTGCTTTTGTATAGATTACTGTCAATCCATTTTTATGAAACTTTGACCCAATATTACCTTTTACTTGATATCCATCAAAAACGACCCAAATATCATGTTCTAAATATGGCAAATAATTATACAAATATGTAATCAATTTATCCCGTGCATTCGCAAGATCTTCATATGCGATTTCCTTCAAAGAATCCCAAGAATAAATCATATTATAACCATCTACGATCAATAGCTCTTCCAATTGCTTTTCTGCTTGCACCTTATGCAACGCTTTTATACGTTCTCTTTCTTCCTTTGCTTTTTGTTCTGCACGCTTTTTTGCTTCCTCTTTTTCAACATTCCGATTTTTTCCAGAAGTCAAAGAAGCTATATAGTTCATATCCGCTTCACTCACACGATACCTAACATTTTGATAAGAAGGTACACTACTCTCTTCTTTCAATTGAATATGCATGTACGCATCCGCCTTATCCCAAGACACGCTATATCCACTCCCATTAGCACAAAATACAGAATCACTAGGATTTGCTAGATCACTATTTGGATCATATCCAATGCTCTCAATGATCTCCTCTTGTGCACAAGATGGCAAATATCCCTTCAACTGTGCTTGAAATCTACCTTTTCCTTTTGTATAGGCTATCACTTCATTCTGATAGTTCACCATTGTTCTAACAGGGCCATTGCCTACGATCTTCATAGAACCATCTGCTTCTTCCTCAACTTCAACACGCGCATGTTTGGTTTCAAGATCATACAGTGCTCTCGATAATGCAGCCGAAGGAACATGCAATATAAAATCATAATACGGTTCTAAAACTACACTTTCTGCTTTCATAAGTGCTTGTCTTACAGCTCTGCACGCTGCTTGTCGAAAATCACCACCAGACGTATGTTTGATGTTTCCTTTTCCTGCTACCAATACGATTTTGACATCATTCAAAAACGAGCCCGTTAAAACACCACGATGATGTTTTCTCTCTAATGCAGAAAGAATACTTCTTTGCCAAGCACTTGATAGCACATCACTACTACACGCACTAACTACTTGTATACCACTGCCTACAGGCAATGGTTCTAAGCGCAGATGCACTTCTGCATAATGCCGTAATGGTTCAAAATGTCCAGCACCTTCCACCGCACTTTGAATCGTTTCTTGATACACGATTCTACCTGTAGAAAAGCCAACTTTTATACCAGACCTATCTTCAATTTTTTTCTGCAAAACTTCTTTTTGCATTTCACCCATGATCTGGATTTGAATTTTTTTTGTTTTCTCATCAACTTGAATTTGTAATGTTGGATCTTCCGACGCCAACTCTTTAACAGTATCTGCTAGCACCAACGCATTCGCACCAACAGGCAATACAAGTTCATAATTCATATATGCTGCAAGTAGTGGAGCACTTTCATCTTCTTCAAACCCCATGCCTTGCCCACTTTCAAAAGTATTCAACCCTTTCAAAGAAACGACCATACCTGCACAAGCCTCTTGTAACATGACATATTCTGTGCCATTATAGCGACGTATCTGGTCGACCTTTTCTCCATCCCCGACGATATCTTTTGCTTTCAATATTCCACCAGTAATCTTAACATGCGTCAATCGATTCCCTGATGTATCCATGGAAATCTTATATACACGTGCACCAAAAACTTCAGGATATTCTTTTTCTATTGCTAAGCTATCAATCAAATGCATCAATTCTTTTACACCAGCATTCTTCAATGCCGAACCAAATAATACAGGAAACCATTTTCTTTGATAAAACGCGTCGATAACAAGCCCCATGTCTATTTCACCACTCGTCGAATACCCTTCCAAAATTTCATCGCTGATCATAGCTAATGTTTCATTTCTATCTGCATTATCCCAAGAAATGCACATATCACTACAATTCTTAGATAGATTTTCTAAAAGTTCTTCTTGTGTATAATGGGCAATATCCATTTTATTAACAAATATCACACAAGGAATGCCATAATGCTCCAAACACTTCCAAATCGTTTCTGTATGTGCTTGAACTCCATCTTGGCCATTAATAAGAATGACTGCAAGATCCAACACCTGTAAACTTCTCTCCATTTCACTAGAAAAATCTACATGTCCAGGTGTATCTATGACATATACTTCTGTATTCTCATATTGATAAAAAGCTTCTTTTGAATATATCGTAATACCATGACTTCTCTCTTGAACATCATAATCTAAAACAGTATCCGCATGATCCACTCTACCTGCCTTACGTATGACACCAGCATTCAAAAGCATACTTTCTATACACGTTGTTTTTCCAGCATCAACATGTGCTACAATTCCTATCGTTATTTTTTTCATACAAGTATTGTACCAAAAAACAGGAAATACATTCCTGTTTTACTTTCTTAAATCACATCCACAATGCGGACAATACGCACTGCACACTCCTGCAATTGCTTCTCCATGGCACTTCGGGCACACATATCTACCACCTTCAAAGCACCATGTCAATGTACCTTTTTTTCTTTCAGTACACTGTTTTCGTTCTTCTTTTGCTTGGTTTTCTATTGAAAAATGTGCATCATTATGGTTTTTTCTATACCAAAATTCATAGTCTTTATATGTCCAAACAATTCTTTCTGTCTCTCGTTGGCTTTCAACAAATTGTTTTTCTATATCTGTTAGTTTTTTTTCAAGTTGGCGGTATTTTGTTAAATCTTTTGCATCTTTATAGTTTTCATATTTCCAAAATACAGAACGCAACAAAGAATCTTTTAACATCGTCCGTGTTTCTTCACTAATACTTTTCTTTTTTGCTTGCTTTTTTACAGACAATTCTTCGCCAACTAATATTCCACAATACGGAGGAATATAATTTTCCCAAACTGGATTTTTTGCATATAAGCTTTTCGAAACAACTAGATAGTTATAATCCCCATAAAAAGATTTTTTATTATCTGTTTTCAAATCCGCTAAAGCCACTTTTAATTCATAACACCGTATGATACCTTTGGCATCCATAGACATATAATCCACTATTTCATCGCCATGTCCATTGTTTTTAAAACCAATCGTAACTTCTTCACAACCATATTCACGTTTCTTTTTTCCTAGATCATCTAAAGCTTCTTCTAGTAATTTTGTTTCTTTTGTCTTCATAGCAACTCCATATCACTAGATATCATTAATACATTTTGCTTTTCATAAGGACTACGCTCCTCTTCTGCAGCAAGTAATACAGTGTGTTTAAAATACTTCTGCAAAGCTTTGCGAAATGCATTTCCTCTTTTCGCAAAAGGGCCACGCATTGCGGTAGAAACGTTCACAATGTATATGCCATTTTCACCTAATGCATTATGTACGATTTCTGTACACATTTCGTCTCTGCCTTTTTCTTTCTTACCAACAAAAGCATCATTGATGATCAAATCATAATGCACTTTAGATTCTTTTAAAACTAGAAAACCATCTTGGTTCAAAATATGCACGCGACTTGTTTCACTAGGCGCCAAATCACGTAATGCAAAATAGCGAAACGCTGCGGAAATCATATCAGTATCAATTTCTGAAACAGTAATTTCAGCATTTTCATACGCATGTACGTAATACTTCGGATAAGCAAACCCTCCTCCACCAATCAAAAATGTTTTCTGAATCATAGGATTCACATGAAATGCATAAGAAAATCTTTGCATATATGGAAATACAAGATCATATTTTTTAGAAGTATCTAAATACATTGCAGATTGTATAGAATCATTGATTTTCAAAAAACAAACCGCATCATCACCATACATAGTATCTACGACTTGCAGCAAACCACTATTTGTTTTCTTTTTATAAATTACATTTTCAGTCATTGTATATATTTTAATACATCACTTAAAATGTTGGAATCCCTCATTCCTGTTACATATCCATGTAAAGAATCTGCTTTCTTCTTTAACATTGCAGCATGTTGATTCACAAAAATACGACATGGATATTTAGCATTTTTTGCTTCCTGTATTAAATTTACTGCTGAAGAATTGCCATCCAAAGCTAACAATACAGATGACCGTCTTTTAAACACTTCATAACTTACGGACTTATAAATGCCCATATTACTCGTTTCAATTGCTACACGAATATGAACATCCGCCTTACTTAATGCACTTGCTTCACTTTCTTTCATAACACTCGGTACAAACGCATATATATCAAATTTCCCATGGTTTTGTTGAATAAGATATCTCTCATACCCTTTCATTGTATTTCCTATAACAAATATCGTTTTTGCAGGATCACATTTTTCTAGCAAACCATCTATTAATTTTTTATATTCATGCAATACCTTAGTAACATGAGTATCGTTGTTAAAACTCCCACCAGCTATAATAATAGGCATTTTATTGCTCGGCATTTCTTTTATCTGATGGCTAAATAGAGTATTTGATCCACATACATCTGCTTTCTGCATAAAAGAAGTAGAAGGTGTAAACGATACCATCCTTTCTTGGTATATTTCTTCCATTGTCTTTTCTTTCAACAAATTTTGTAAATATTGCTTTTTCTTTGCAAAACTATCTTTTGCTTGTTGAATAACACTTTTCTCAACAATACACATTTTTTGCATATCTTCGTCCGTTAGACGCAATACTTTTTGTAAAGTCAATTGTTCATCTATAGAATCTGTCCCATACAAAGCGCCACCATCTGTTCCTTGTACACAAGAAATTCCATGATTTAAATACTGTTTTAAAGGATGGTGTGATAAGTCTGACAAATTATTCAGTCTCACATTCGAAGTGATTTGAAACTCCAATATAACATTCTTTTCTCGAATATACTCCATCAATCGTTTTCCTTTATCACTTGATAAATTCGCAGTATATAAACCATGTCCTATACGCATCTTAGGCATTGCTTGTCCATAGGATAAGGACTCTTCTACACAACGAATACTATAGTAAACATTATCCAACAAAGAATCGTTCTCACCCGCATGAATACGTATCACAAAAGAAGGATCTAATGCAGCAATATGTGTCAATTCTTTGATCAATGGACGCAATTGGCGAATATCATTGATTTCTTCCCCTACAATATCACTTCCAGCTACGTATGGATCTAGCAAGACTCCATACAAAGCTTTTAAATTTTCTTCATAATTATTTACTGGTATTTTATCTCGAATGATCGTTAATGGTATTCTGCGAAATGCCGCAAGAAAACGAATCATGACACCTGTTTCAGCATACACTTTTGGCATAATATCATGTACTTGTTGTAACATTTTGATTGCTTCTTTTTCTTTCACAAGTGTCGTGTCGGATATTTCTGCATAAGTAATACCTGTTCTTTGATATTGTCTAGCAATCCACAATAATTTATTTTGAAACAATGTATTCTTATGATATGTTTCACTTCTTTCATCCTCTAACATTTTCCATAGTGCTTTTTGGATATCCGCATCAGGAATCTGTTCAATGTGTTTAAATTGTATTTTATTTGTACTTTCTACACCTTTTGTAAAAACGTATCTATACAAATACACTTTCTCCAAGTTTGTAAATACAGCTTGTCCATCTTTCATAACAGAAAGTGATGCACGAATTTTAGCAATATTCCATGCTGCATTAGAAATATTATTCAATACCAAGTCCGCAAAATTAATAAACGTATGATCATCGATCCTACGATTCAAATATTTACCTTGCAAACCACAATTATCATATTGTTTAGAAACAAGTTGTCTTTGCATAGAAAGAATATCCCATTGTTGCTGAGAACATTTCAAATCTAGTTTTTTAATATAATAAAGCGGATAACGAATTTGATGACGAATACCTAATGCTATCAAAATATCTGGTTTTAAATTTGCATTCATGTGCGTATGCAAATCTGTATGAAATTTATTTTCGCGTAGAATAAATGTTTTCACTATGCTTTTCATAAAAGAAAGAGAATAGTTCTTTGTTTGTGACATAAGCGTCTTAGAAATTGCAGGAATCGAAGCACGTCTTTCAATTCTTCCATCTGGATAAATATTAGCAATTTTTGTGTCTAACAAATGGAAAATATAAACCAGATTTCCTTCATCATTATAGTAACAAGGAATTTCTCCACGCATGACTTTTAAACCATTCTCATCATACGAAATAGGCACATTGCACATACGTGCTAGATTTGAAATCAGGTTTCCCGTTGCGTGATTAGGTGTACGTAAACAATAGGTCAATTGATCATTCTGCATATATAGATCAACAATAATATCTTTTTCTTGATCAAGATAAAAATGTGCAAAATACATTCCTCGTCCTCCATTTTTTTAAATGGTATTTTACAACTAGCCTATAAAAAAAGGAAGGAATTCTCATTCCTTCCAAAAGAAATATTACTTAATAATTGCCTCAAGCCACTGTTCTGGATAATCTTCATATCCAAGAATCTTACATACAGTTGCGGCAACATTTGCTAAACCAAAGTCACCATCCTTGCATTCTGTTCCTTCAGGACCATTGTAAACTGCAAATGGAACTTTTGCGAGAGAATGAGATGTTTTAGGATTACCCTTCTTATCCAACATTTCATCAGAATTACCATGATCTGCCATAACAAGTAAAGTATAATCATACTTCTTACAAGCATCCATGATTCTTCTCAAGTTAAGATCTACAGATTCAACACCAATAATCGTAGCTTCGTAGTTACCTGTATGGCCAACCATATCACCATTTGGATAGTTGCAGCGAATAAACTGATACTTGCCAGAAGCAATAGCCTCTTCCATCTTTTCTGTAACTTCTGTAGCCTTCATCCATGGCTTTTGATCAAATGGAATAACATCTGATGGAACTTCTTCCCAAGTTTCTAATTCTTCAGAGAACTTATCAGATCGATTACCATTCCAGAAATACGTCATATGTCCAAATTTCTGTGTTTCAGATACAGCATAAGATTTAACACCCTTCTGAACTAAGAATTCAGACATTGTATGTTCAATGTGTGGTGGTTCAACGAGGAAGTTCTTTGGTAAGTGAAGATCTCCATCATACTGCAACATACCAGCATAATAAACCTTAGGCTTCTTGACCATATCAAACTTATCAAAGTTATCCATATAGTCAAAGCACTTAGAGAATTCAACAGCTCTATCACCTCTAAAGTTAAAGAGAATAACAGAATCCCCATCATCAATCGTACCAACAGGTGTGTCACCATTAGCAATAACAAATCCTGGGAGATACTGGTCTGTATAGTTTCCTTCAGCTCTATATGTTTCAATAGCTTCTCTTGTAGAAGCAAACTTTCTGCCATCACCCATTACATGAATGTGCCAACCTCTTTCAACCATGGACCAATCTGCTTCATAACGATCCATTGTAATTTCCATACGACCACCACCAGAAGCGATGCATCCATGGAATGTATCATCATTCAATTCTTTGAATGTTTCCTCTAATTGATCAACATACTGTAATGCACTTGTTTCAGGAACATCACGACCATCCAACAATGCATGTACTCTAACTTCCTTGATACCTTCCTTCTTAGCTTCCTTGATCATCGCAATCAAATGAGAAATATTGGAATGTACGTTACCATCAGAAAGTAAACCAACAAAATGTAATTTACCATCATGACTCTTCAAATAATCTACAGCACCTGTCCATGCTGAAGACTTATAAATATCTCCACTTTCAATAGATTCATTAACGAGCTTAGCTCCCTGAGAATAAATCTGTCCACAACCCAAAGCATTATGTCCAACTTCAGAGTTACCCATATCAGAATCACTTGGTAAACCTACTGCTACACCACTTGCTTTGATTGTTGTATGTGGCCACTTTGTCATTAATTCCTCAATTTGAGGCTTGTAGGCATGCATCACTGCATTACCATTGTCTTTGTCTGTCCAGCCTACGCCGTCCATGACAACTAATACTACTGGTTTTGCCATAAAAATTTTTAATCTCCTTTTAGCACTACAAATATAGCATATTTCCTAAAATCTGACGCACAGAATTGCTCAAAAAATCACAACTCATGGACAAACTTTCTCTGTTTCAATCAAAAATGTCACACTACCACTCTGTCCATCTAACAATTCTGTATATGTCTGGTATGACTTTTCAGCCTGACGCAATTGTTGTATAGAAGAAAGCAATCTTCCACTCTCTTTTCCCTTTTCTTTCAATTTCTGCAGAACAGTTGCATTCATTTCACCTATTCCACTTTGATACTTTGTTAAGCCAGAAACAAACTTCTGTAAAGCTTCACGAACCAATGTATTCTTTTCCATTGCTTGTTGAGTAGAAGAAGCGACTACTTCAATGCCATCATCCAATTGTTGTAGACCATATGAAAGTGTCTCTGTACCTTGTGCTACAATTACACTAACTTGTTGTAATTGTACAAACTTTTGCTTCACTTCAGAATATTGAGAAATATCCAAAGAATTCATTTTTGTAGAAATATCATCTATACAATCTAAAATAGATGTACTAATTTGGTATATGATAGAAAGTAAAGAAGCAAAATCATTCTGTACATCATTTCTTATACTTTCATCTTCTCCATTCTCCATGAGTATGCCATCGATTTTATCTTGTAAAGAACGTAGAGAAGTTTCCAATACATTCAGTTGTTGCACTTGCAAAGCAATGGCTTGCATATCTTGCTTTAAATCATCAATGATTGCATTTGAAGTATTATCAAATGCCGAAAAATCCATCGCATCTAAAGCATCTTTCAAAGCATTTGCACTTTCTACCAATTGTGCAGTATTGTTAGACAAAGTATCTGCACCTTTCTGCAAACCTTGCAAACCATCAAATAATGCCTCAACACCTTGCAAATACGCGTCTATTGCGGATTGTATTTCAGCATATCCATCACACAACTGTTTTCCACTATCTTCTAATGTATTTCCAATTTTTCCAACTTCCACAAAATCATCACTCATATCCTCTAAATCTTGCAGATTTTCTTTATTCAATTCAGAAAACAAACTATTCGATACCAATGTTTCAATAAAATCTAACGAAAAATTTGTCGTATCTGCTTCGACTTCCACATAATTTGGTATATCTATGGATACATCTTCATAAGATGAAAGAGCAAGATCTTCTTGTAAACTAGGCATTGCTAGACCCATAACAATAGATGTGGTATCATTTTTGGAAATCTTACCATTTTTCACAACAACATTGCTAAAAGAATCTCCTAGTATCAAAACACTCAAGCAAACAAATGGAATATGTACATTTTCATACGCAGTTTGATTAGAATAATCTAATAGAATTTTAATATGTCCACTTTTTCCAGCAATATCTTCTGCTTGCACTTCTTGTCCATCTAGCCAATAGGACACTTGTAATGTTATAGGCAAGTCTTTATCAGATGTCCCAGAATAAGAAATATCTTTTCCAAGATTTTCAAACCAAATCGTTCCATCTTTCACTTCAAAAGATTCATTTCCATTTTTATTCACAATATTTTTTAAATTCGTTTTTTCTTCAATTGGACCAGTACCTACTATATCAGAAAGTGTTGTGTCTACCGTTATTTCTTCCGGATGCCCATACGCATCTGCCGCTACAGTGACACTTTCATCTTTTTGTTTGGCAAATGTAGTTGAACTACCATCATATTTCCATGCACTTATATCTGTAGAAACACTTTTTTTCACATTACTTTCTTGAACTTGCGAACATCCAACTACACTCAATACCATAGTACTAACAAGAAACAATCTTATC
>CALBJM010000060.1 GCA_937893225.1 uncultured Erysipelotrichaceae bacterium
AACTTGATGGAAAGACTTTAGGAGAAGCTTTGCTTGCACCTACACAGTTATATGTAAAGCCTGTATTAAAGTTGTTGGAAGAAGTGGATGTACATTCTATTGCACATATTACGGGTGGTGGTTTCTATGAAAACTTACCTCGTGCATATGGTGATGATTTGAATGCGGTCATTCATAAAGGAACATGGGATGTATTGCCAATTTTTAAATTGATCCAAGAAAAGGGCAATATTCCAGAACATGATATGTTCAATACATATAACATGGGTGTTGGTATGGCAGTTATCATTGATGCAAAGGATGCTGATAAAACGATTGCATTGATGAAAGAGTTTGGTATTACAGCTAGCGTGATTGGCGAAATGAGTGATGGCGATCACTCTGTGGTGATTGAATGATTCGTATTGCGGTCATGGTTTCTGGAGGAGGAACAAATTTACAAGCATTGATCGATGCACAAAATGCTGGAAAGATTCCTCATGGACGTATCACACTAGTTGTGGCTTCTAATGCTTCAGCATATGCATTAGAAAGAGCAAAAAAAGCAAATATTGATAGCTGTGTAATCAAAAGAAAAGACTATGGCAATCAAGTTGCATTCGATGCAGCAATTGTTGAAACATTACATGCTAATAAAATAGATATGGTCGTTTTAGCCGGGTATTTGAGTATTCTTGGTAGTGGAGTGATAGAAGCGTACCGGGATCGTATTATCAATATACATCCTTCATTGATTCCTTCTTTTTGTGGAAAGGGCTTCTATGGCTTGAAAGTTCATGAAGCTGCTTTGGCACGTGGTGTGAAAGTGACTGGTGCTACGGTGCATTTAGTTAATGAAATTCCAGATGGAGGAAGAATCTTAAAACAAAAAGCGGTGTATATTGAAGAAGGTGATACACCTGAAATCTTACAAAAACGTGTAATGGAACAAGCAGAATGGATTCTTTTACCAGAAGCTTGTGAAGAAATAGCAGCACAATTAGATAAAGGAGAATGAGGATGGCTGTAGATTTATTTGAATACTTAAAGAACAACGAATATCCAGGTAGAGGTATTGCAATTGGGAGAACACCTTGTGGAAAGAATATGCGTATAGCATATTGGATCATGGGTAGAAGTACAAATTCAAGAAATCGTGTTTTTGAAGAAACAGAAGATGGTATTCGTACAAAAGCATTTGATCCTAGTAAGATGGAAGATCCATCCTTGATCATTTATCATCCTGTTAGAAAACTTGGTAGACAAACTATCGTTACAAATGGTGATCAAACTGATACGATCTGGAATGCTTTAAAAGAAGGAAAAACATTTGAAGAAGCATTGCGTACTAGAACGTTTGAACCAGACGGGCCAAACTGGACACCGCGTATTTCTGCTTTGGTAGAAGGTGATAGTTATAAAATGTCTATTTTGAAGAGTTTGAATGTTGAAGGTAGTCGTGTAGGTCGTTATTTTTTCGAATATCCAGAAGAAGAAAATGGTTTTGGACGCTTGATTACGACATATAAGACAAATGGTGATCCGATTCCTTCTTTTGAGGGTGAACCAATACAATGGGAAATGGCGCATGAAAAATTTGATATTTGGTCACAACATGTTTGGGAAGCACTGAATGCGGATAATAAAGTTTCATTGTATACATGTCATATGAATATTGAAACTGGTGAAACAAAAGTTGAAATTTTTAATAAGAATAAGTGATAAGGAGAAAACATGGCTAAGGAAATTGCTTTAAAGTATGGATGTAATCCAAATCAGAAATCTTCTCGTATTTATGTGGAAAATGGGGAATTACCAGTAGAAGTGTTAAATGGTAGACCTGGGTATATTAATTTTTTAGATGCACTGAATAGTTGGCAGCTTGTTAAGGAATTGAAAGAAGCTACAGGATTGCCTGCTGCAGCTAGTTTTAAGCATGTTTCTCCTGCAGGTGCTGCTGTAGGTTTGCCATTGAGCGAAGTAGATAGAAAGATCTATTTTGTTGACGATAGTGATTTGTCTCCAATTGCTTGTGCATATGTGAGAGCACGTGGTGCAGATCGTATGTCTTCTTATGGGGATTGGGCAGCATTGAGCGATGTGTGCGATGCGGATACCGCACGTTTGCTTAAGAAAGAAGTTTCTGATGGTGTTATTGCACCAGGGTATACAGAAGAAGCTTTGGAAATCTTAAAGCAAAAGAAAAAAGGAAATTATAATGTTGTGAAAATCGATCCTTCTTATGTACCAGAAGAAATCGAACATAAACAAGTATTTGGCATTACATTTGAACAAGGTAGAAATACTATCAAGATTGATCATTCATTGTTGACGAATATTGTTAGTGATAATAAAAATTTACCTGAATCTGCAAAAAGAGATTTGTTGATTGCTTTGATTGCTTTGAAGTATACACAATCTAATTCTGTAGCATATGCGAAAGATGGGCAGTGTATTGGCATAGGTGCTGGTCAACAGTCACGTGTACATTGTGTAAGATTGGCAGGAAATAAAGCAGATAATTGGTGGTTGAGACAAAATCCAAAAGTATTGAATTTACCATTTAAAGAAGGTATTCGTCGTGCAGATCGTGATAATACGATCGATGTATATATTTCAGAAGAACATGATGATGTATTACGTGATGGCACATGGGAAAATTTCTTTACAGAAAAGCCAGAAGTATTTACGCGTGAAGAAAAAAGAGCGTGGTTAGATGAATTACAGGGCGTTTCTTTAGCGTCTGATGCATTCTTCCCATTTGGCGACAACATTGAAAGAGCACATAAGAGTGGTGTTGAATTTATTGTTGAACCAGGTGGTTCGATTCGAGATGATAATGTCATTGATACATGTAATCGTTATGGAATGACACTTGTGTTCAATGGTGTGCGTTTGTTCCATCATTAATTAATAAAGAAGGCGTAAGAAAATGAAAATATTAGTAGTTGGTTCTGGTGGTAGAGAACATGCGGTAATTCGCAAGTTGAAAGAGAATTCTGAAGTTGAAAAGATTTGGTGTGCACCTGGTAATGGCGGTATTTCCAAAGATGCAGAGTGTGTAGATATCAAAGCCACGGATAAAGAAAAAATGGTAGCATTTGCTTTGAATAATCATGTGGATTTTTGTGTTGTCACACCAGATGATCCACTAGCATTAGGTATGGTGGATGATATGGAAAAAGAAGGTATTCCGTGTTTTGGACCTTTCGCAAATGCAGCAATCATTGAGGCTAGTAAAGCTTTTTCTAAAGATTTAATGAAAAAGTATGGTATTCCAACAGCGGATTATCAGACATTTGAAGATGAAAAAGAAGCATTGCATTACATTAAAGAAAAAAATGAATTTCCAATTGTTATTAAAGCAGATGGCTTAGCCCTTGGAAAAGGCGTATTGATTTGTGAAACATTGGATGATGCAAAAGCAGCTTTAAGAGAAATGATGGTGGATCATATTTTTGGTAAATCAGGAAATAAAGTTGTTGTAGAAGAGTTTATGACAGGACCTGAAGTATCTGTACTTGCATTTACTGATTCTAAGTGTATAAAACCAATGGTTTCTTCCATGGATCATAAGCGTGTAAATGATAATGATGAAGGATTGAATACGGGTGGAATGGGTACAATTGCGCCTTCTCCATACTATACAAAAGAAATTGCAGATACTTGTATGGAAAAAATATTCTTGCCAACGATTCATGCAATGTGTAAGGAAGGTAGACCATTTAAAGGATGCTTGTATTTTGGTTTAATGCTTACGCCAAAGGGTCCAAGAGTCGTGGAATATAATTGTCGATTTGGTGATCCTGAAACACAAGTAGTGTTGCCTTTGTTGAAAACAGATTTGTTGACAATTATGCAGGCTTGTCATGATGAAACATTGGAAAATGTTGATGTGGAGTGGAGCAATGAAGCCTGTGCATGTGTAATTGAAGCTAGTGGTGGATATCCTGTGAAGTATGAAAAGGGTTTTGAAATCCATGGCTTAGATGAGAATGGGCAACATGATGGTGTTGTAGTATATCATGCTGGTACAAAAGAAGAAAATGGCAAATTTTATACAAATGGGGGACGTGTACTAGGCATTACTGCCAAAGGACGTGATTTGTCTTCTGCATTAGAGAAGGCATATGCTGCAGTAGAACAAATTGGTTTTGAAAAGATGCATTATCGTAAGGATATTGGTAGAAAGTAGGAGATACAGATGAGTGTATATCGTTGTTTTGTAGAAAAGAAAACACCGTTTGCAACGGAAGCACATGGTGTAAAGAATGATTTAAGAATTGCTTTAATGAATGATGATGTAGAGTCTGTTAGAGTGATAAATCGTTATGATATCGAAAATATTGATGCACAAGATTTTCAAATGGCAGAAAGAACGATTTTATCAGAGCCACAAGTAGATACGTTATATGAGGAAACAGCACCTACGCCAAATGAAGATGAATGGGTATTGGCTGTAGAATATTTGCCAGGACAATTTGATCAAAGAGCAGATTCTGCTTCCCAATGCATTCAGCTTGCGACGATGAAGCAAAAACCAGAAGTTCGTAGTGCACGTTTATATTACATCAAAGGAAAATTGACAGATGGCGATAAAGAAATCATCAAAAAAACTTTGATCAATCCGGTAGAAGCTAGAGAAGCTGCATTAGAAAAACCAGAAACGATTCATCAAACTTATGAAAAACCTGAATTACCAGAAATTTTAGATGGATTTATTGACTTAGATGAAGCAGGGCTTGAAAAGTTTAGAAATGACCTTGGTTTAGCAATGGATCTTGCGGATATTGCTTTTTTACAGAAGTATTTTAAGAACGAAGAAAAAAGAAATCCAAGAATCACGGAAATCAAAGTGATAGACACATATTGGTCAGATCATTGTCGTCATACAACATTTAATACGATCATCAACAATGTAGATATTCAAGATGAACAAATCAAGAAATCCTATGATGAATATTTGGATTTACGTGAAGAAGTATATCAAGGTAAAACTAAGAAACCTTTATCTTTATGGGATCTAGCAACGATAGGTGCAAAAGCTTTAAAGAAATCCGGTAAGTTAAAAGACTTGGATGAATCAGAAGAAATCAACGCTTGTTCTGTGCGCATCAAAGTAGATGTTGATGGTGAAGATCAAGATTGGCTGTTGATGTTTAAGAACGAAACACATAACCATCCTACAGAAATTGAGCCATTTGGTGGAGCAGCTACTTGCTTAGGTGGTGCAATTCGTGACCCACTATCCGGTAGAAGTTATGTATATCAGGCTATGCGTGTAACTGGTGCAGCAGATCCATTAACACCAGTAGAAGAGACATTAGAAGGTAAACTTCCACAGCGTAAGATCGTTACTACAGCAGCTGCTGGATATTCATCATATGGCAACCAGATTGGCCTAGCTACAGGACATGTAACAGAAATCTACCATCCAGGCTATGTTGCTAAGAGAATGGAAGTTGGTGGTGTCATTGCGGCAGCACCAAGTGAAAATGTCGTTCGTGAAAGACCAGTTGCAGGAGATATAGTTATATTGCTTGGCGGTAAAACTGGTAGAGATGGTTGTGGAGGTGCTACAGGTTCCTCAAAATCTCATAATGTAGATTCTTTGGCAAAAGATGGTGCAGAAGTGCAGAAAGGTAATGCACCTGAAGAAAGAAAACTACAGCGCTTGTTTAGAAATCCTGAGGCAACAAAATTGATCAAGAGATGCAATGACTTTGGTGCAGGTGGTGTTTCTGTTGCAATCGGTGAACTTGCTGATGGCTTGAAAATCGATTTAAATAAAGTGCCTAAAAAATATGAAGGCCTTGATGGAACAGAATTGGCTATTTCAGAGTCTCAGGAAAGAATGGCTGTTGTTGTAAGAAAAGAAGATGCTGCACATTTCCAAAGACTTGCTGAAGAAGAAAATCTTGAATCGACAGTTGTTGCAGAAGTAACAGATGAAGCAAGAATGGTCATGTATTTAGATGGCGTAGATATTGTCAATATTTCTAGAGATTTCTTGAATACAAATGGTGCAAAACGTTATACAGATGTGATTGTTGAAAAGCATAGTGATAAGGTAAAGAATTCTTGTGATTTGTCATTTGCAGATCATATGGAAGCTATGGCTGAAGACTTGAATGTTGCTTCTCAAAAAGGTCTTGTGGAAAGATTTGATTCAACCATTGGTGCAGGCACTATATTGATGCCTTTTGGCGGCAAGACACAATTAACACCTGCACAAGCTATGGCTGCTAAAATTCCAGTATTGAATGCGGAAACTACTACAGCATCCATTATGTCTTGGGGGTTTGATCCATATGAAATGAGTGATAATCCATTCACTGGTGCACAAGAATCTGTTATTTCTTCTATTGCTAAATTGGTTGCTGCTGGTGGTCGTTGGCACCATGCTTGGATGTCTTTCCAAGAATACTTCGGGCATATGTACACGGATCCTAAGAGATGGGGACAACCTTTCTCAGCATTATTAGGTGCACTAAAAGCACAAAGAGAATTAGAAATTGGTGCAATTGGTGGAAAAGATTCTATGTCTGGTACATTTGAAAATATTGATGTACCACCAACGTTGATTGCTTTTGGCGTTTCTACTGCTAAGGCAGATAAAGTAATTTCGACAGAGTGGAAGCGTGCTGGACATGATGTGTATTTGTTGAAGCCTACATATGATGCATATGGTAATCCTGATTGGGATAGTGTTAGAAATACATTTGATAAGATGGAAGCATTGATTCGTGATGGTAAAGTGTATTCTGCTTGGAGTGTTGTGAATGGTGGCGTTGCTGAAGGCATTTTAAAGTGTGCTCTAGGTAACCAAATTGGTTTTACTATCGAGGATGGTGTAAATCTAGATACATTGTTTGATAAGTGCTATGGTGCATTCATGGTGGAAACAGATAGCCCAATAGATGATGCTGAATTGCTCGGTAAGACAATGGAAGAATATGCAATCGTATACAATGGTGGTAAATTAGATCTAACAGATCTGCAAAAGAAATATGAAGCAAAACTACAACCAGTTTATCCATATACAGATATCAATCCGAAGAAAGATATTCCAGAAATCAATTATCAGGCAAATGAAGTCTTACATGCTAGCTATACAGTAGAAAAACCACATGTATTGATTCCTGTTTTCCCTGGAACAAATTGTGAATGGGATACAGCACATGCTTTTGAAAGAGCAGGTGCAGAAGCAGAAATCTTTGTCATCAAGAATTTGACAAGTGAAGATATCGAAAAGAGAGCAAATGCTTTTGCAGAAAAAATTCATGCTTCTCAAATTATTGCTATTCCTGGTGGATTCTCTGGTGGAGATGAACCGGAAGGCTCTGCAAAATTTATTACAGCTTTTTTCAGAAATCCAAAAGTGAAGGCTGCAGTAACGGATTTGTTAGATAATCGTGAAGGTTTGATGTGTGGTATTTGTAATGGCTTCCAGGCTTTGATCAAATTAGGTCTTGTTCCGTATGGTAAGATCATTGATACAGATGCACATTGTCCAACATTGACATTTAATACGATTGGTAGACATCAATCTATGCTTGTGCAAACAAGAGTTGCTTCTAACAAATCGCCTTGGTTAAAGCATTGTAAACCTGGAGAAATTCATACAGTTGCCATTTCACATGGTGAAGGTAGATTTGTAGCAGAAGATGATGTTTTGAAGCAATTGATTGAAAATGGACAGGTAGCTTCACAGTATGTTGATTTGCAAGGTAAGCCAACAAGTGATGTGAGATTTAATCCAAATGATTCTTATATGGCAATTGAAGGTATTACATCTCCAGATGGAAGAGTTTTTGGTAAAATGGGGCATTCTGAAAGAAGTGGCAAGGATATGTATGTGAACATTCCTGATCAGAAGCTTGAAGATGGTATCTTTAAGAGTGCAGTTGAATATTTCAAATAAAATGCTATGGCGCATAGGTAACACTATGTGCCATATTTGTTGTAAAATAGGAACAAGGAAGTGGTGGTATCGATGAAGGGAAATGAAAAGTATTTAAAATTGATATTATTTTTGTGCATGGTAGCAATGGAAGAGGTAATTCGGTTCTTTACGAAAAATTCATTTTTTTCTTTTTTGGTAACACTTTTGCTATTTATGAATTATGTTATTGTAGTCATGCAGTGCACAGATGTACGGTCAAGAGTGAAGATGTATGTTATCAATTTGGTAGCTATGATCTTATTTGCATTATTTGTGTATTTTGTTTATCGATATGTTGGTGATGAGGATATTTCATTAACAGAGAAAAAAGCTAAAGCGTTAATTCTTTCTTTACGCTTTACGATTTTTCTTCAACTTTCATTTATCATTAAAAAAGAATTGCAAAATAAAAATAAACCTGAATGGAAATGATCCACTAGGTTTATTTTTTTCTTTCGCCGATCCATTTTAATTCGTATTCACCAGTAACTTCAAGTACTCCACCATTTGTAAGATCAATAGATTCTTCTGATTCGTAATAATCTTTAATTCTTCCTAAAGAGTCTTTGACATGCAGGCCAGCATCATTGAGTGCGCGTACTTTATATACACCAGGGCGAAGCGATCTAGGGATATCATATACACCAGGTGTGATGCGCAATTCATTATCATTCTTTATATAGATAAGGTGTTCGTCTTTGTGATGCTTTGCTGCATTGACTTTTTGATAGAAACGTTCTCGAATAAAAAACATTTCAGCATTTTCTACAATATATGTAAATGTTTTTGTTGGTGTTACGACTTGAATTTTTTCTTTTTCACCAGAGTTTCTAACAACATAGCCCAATCTATGACAGTTGACGATATGTTCACTCATGAAGTATACAGCAGCTTCTGTTTCATAAAGCATGCCTTCAATTTTTACAGATTCTTTTTTATTCACTGCATCTGGAACATTATTGATCGTACTTTTTCGGATTTCCACAATGCTTCTAGGTGCATAAGTGTCTGGAATACTGCTAGCAGAAACACGCAAATTTGCACGAATTGCATTGATACAATGTTCTCCATCATGAAGTAATACCTTTGGCAATGGATATAGACGCGCTATGACATCATCTGGGTTATTTGTTTCTAGATATGTGTCCATGATCATGTCTTTCATGTGTGGTTGTGCAGTGACGATACGTTGAAAAATATCATATCTTAAAGGAAGATCATAACCTTCTATGATGTCTCTGCAGTGTTTGCATACATAATGCCCATCAGATAGTTTTTGCGGAGAATTAAATAATCCTCCAACTTGTGAGAGACAGAAATCACATACTTTCTTTGCCATAGACTACCTCCTTTTAGTATTATAGCGGATATTTATAAGAAAAAGAAATTTCAACATTTGCATTATAGTCTACGATTTTTAAAAGTGAAAGTATTGGAAATGAAAATGGAATGGAAGATTTGCTTAAAAGCAGTGATAAATATGCAAAAATCATGGAATTGGCACACACGGTTCTGTGGATAATGATTTTTTCGAAAAAAGTATTGACATAGATGAGCTTGCAACTGTAATATATACAAGCTTAGTAAGTAATGGCTTTACTGTGGTGTAAAGCCAAAAAATATGACTAAGAATGACGCACACGGTATCGTGTGCACAAGCGAAAGGAGAAAGAAAATGCCAACAATAAACCAGTTAGTACGTAAAGGTCGTACTGATAAAGTTTACAAGTCAAAGTCCCCTGCATTGAACAGAGGATTCAACAGTTTGAAGAACAGACCTACAAACTTGAGCAGCCCACAGAAGAGAGGTGTTTGCACTCGTGTAGGCACAATGACTCCTAAGAAGCCTAACTCTGCTTTGAGAAAGTATGCCCGTGTTAGACTTTCTAATGGTATGGAAGTTACAGCATACATTCCAGGTGTAGGACACAATTTACAGGAACACTCCGTTGTAATGATCAGAGGCGGACGTGTTAAGGATCTACCTGGTGTTCGTTACCACATCATCAGAGGTACATTGGATTGTGCCGGTGTTAACGAAAGAAATCAGTCCCGTTCTTTATACGGTGCTAAGAAGCCTAAGAAGAAGTAAGAGATAGAGAGGAGATATTAATATGCCAAGAAAAGGTTATGTAGCAAAGCGTGACGTATTACCAGATCCAATCTATAACTCAAAGTTAGTTACTAAGTTGATCAACAAGATCATGATTGATGGTAAGCGTGGAACAGCGCAAACAATTTTGTATGATGCATTCGCATCTATTGAAAAGAAAACAGGCGAGAACCCAATGGAAGTATTCGAAAAGGCTCTCGGAAACGTTATGCCTCAGCTCGAGTTGAAGGTTAGACGTGTTGGTGGTGCAAACTACCAGGTTCCAGTAGAAGTATCTGCTGAAAGAAAGCTTACATTAGGTCTCAGATGGATCGTTAATTATTCTAGACTCCGTCATGAGAACACAATGGAAGAAAGACTTGCTAACGAAATTATGGACGCCGCTAATGGAACAGGTGCTTCTGTTAAGAAGAGAGAAGATGTTCATAAGATGGCTGAAGCAAACAAGGCGTTTGCTCACTTCCGTTGGTAATTAGAGAAAGGAGCTAATAATGCCAAGAGAGTTCCCATTAAATAAGATTCGTAATATCGGAATCATGGCTCACATTGATGCTGGTAAGACAACAACAACTGAACGTATCCTTTATTACACAGGTAAGATTTACAAGATCGGTGAGACTCACGATGGCGCTTCCCAGATGGACTGGATGGCTCAGGAACAGGAACGTGGTATCACTATCACATCCGCAGCTACAACATGTCACTGGAAAGATTGTCAGATCAACATTATCGATACACCGGGCCACGTAGACTTCACAGCTGAAGTTGAACGTTCTCTTCGTGTACTTGATGGTGCTGTAACAGTACTTGACTCCAAGGCTGGTGTTGAACCACAGACAGAAACTGTTTGGAGACAGGCTTCTGAATATAAAGTACCACGTATCGTATTCTCTAATAAGATGGATGCTACTGGTGCAGATTTTGATATGAGTGTTAACTCTATCGGAGATCGTTTAGGTGCTAAGGCAGCTGCTATTCAGATGCCTATCGGTGCTGAAGCTTCATTCCGTGGTATTATCGACCTCGTTACTATGAAGCAGGAAATGTATGGCAATGACCTTGGAACAGATATTCAGGTAACAGAAATCGAAGATCAGTTCAAGGAAGAAGCTGAAGCTAAACATGCTGAACTTCTTGAAGCTATTGCTGACTATGATGAAGACCTCATGATGAAGGTCCTCGAAGGTGAAGAACCAACTGTTGAAGAAATCAAGGCAGCTATCCGTAAGGGTGTTATGACTTCTGAATTCTTCCCAGTACTTTGTGGTTCTGCTTATAAGAACAAGGGTGTACAGATGTTGCTCGATGCTGTAGTTGACTATTTGCCAGCTCCAACAGATATCGACGCTATTCAGGGCCATTTACCAGATGGTGAACCTGCAGTTCGTAAGCCAAGTGATGATGAACCATTCTCAGCTCTTGCATTTAAGATTGCAACAGACCCATTTGTAGGTAGATTGACATATTTCAGAGTTTACTCTGGTCATGCTACTGCTGGTTCTTATGTATTAAATGCTACTAAGGGCAAGAGAGAAAGACTTGGTCGTCTTGTAAGAATGCATGCTAACCACCGTGCTGATATTGATGAAGTTTATACAGGTGATATCGCTGGTGCCGTTGGTTTGAAGTTTACAACAACTTCTGATACTCTCTGCGATGAAAATGCACCAATTGAATTGATGCAGATGGTATTCCCAGAACCAGTTATTCAGATGTCTGTTGAACCTAAGACAAAGGCTGACTCTCAGAAGATGGATGCTGCTTTACAGAAGTTAGCAGAAGAAGATCCAACATTCAAAGCTTATACAGATGAAGAAACTGGCCAGACAATCATTGCTGGTGTCGGTGAACTTCAGTTGGATATCATTCTCGACCGTATGAAGAGAGAATTCAAAGTTGAAGCAACAGCAGGTGCTCCTCAGGTTGCTTACCGTGAAACTATCAAGAAGGAAGCTGAAGTACAAGGTAAGTTTGTAAGACAGTCTGGTGGTCACGGTCAATATGGTGATGTTTGGATCAGATTTAAGCCAAACCCAGGTAAGGGATTCGAATTCGAAGATCAGACAGTTGGTGGATCTATTCCTA
>CALBJM010000061.1 GCA_937893225.1 uncultured Erysipelotrichaceae bacterium
TTATGATTTTCAAGAACATTTCAGTGAAGGGGCGTTGCTTATCTTAATGACATTGGCAAATGCCACCTTTTTTATTCAACGCCTATAACAAAACTATAAACAGGTTGCCCACCATCTTGGACATCTACATCAACATCATATGTATCTTCAATAAATTCGGCAAACGCATCACATTCTTCTTGTGTTGCATCTTCGCCTTTCAAAAGTGTAACGATTTCTGATTCATCGTCCATCATCTTTTCAATCAATTTCTTGCAAGCTGCCATTTTATCCTTTTCAATAACGACAATGTCCTTATCAAAAAGTCCCATATAGTCGCCAGCATGGATTTCCTGTCCATCTACAGTAGTATCTTTGATAGCATATGTAACTTGTCCTGTTTTCACATTTGCAATAGCTTCTTCCATCGTAGATGTATTAGAGTCAACATCATCTTCAGGGTTAAAGTTGATGCAAGCAGACAAGCCTTGTGGAACAGATTTTGTAGGAAGTACGATGATATCCTTACCTTCTGTCACTTGTGCAGCTTGGTTAGCTGCCATGATGATATTAGAGTTATTTGGTAATATATAAATGTGTCTTGCATTGACTTTTGCAATAGCAGAAACAATATCTTCTGTAGAAGGATTCATTGTTTGACCACCAGAAACAACATAATCTGTACGATAGTCCATAAACAACTTTTTAATACCTTCGCCAGCTGCAACTGCTATGATTCCATATTCCTTTTCTTCTTGCGGTACACTTGATTTTTCTTCTAAAAGAGATGGTTTCAATTCATCTTGAATATTTTCAATTTGCACCTTTAAGAAATCTCCATATCTTTCAGCAAGCATCAGTACTTCACCTGGCGTCATTGTATGCAAAGAAAGAGAAATGCCATCTTCTTTAACAATGAGTTGTACTTTATTGCCCAATGCTTCTAAAGATTTTCTAAAACGATCTTCATTAAAACTCTTTGCATGTTTTTCATCAAATTGCAAAATAAATTCACAACGATAACCAGAAGAATGTTCTGTTTTACTTTCAGATTTTGCTTCTTCGATCGTTTCTTCTGTAATTGGATGACCATCTAAAAATGCTTTAAAACCTTCAAAAACCTTTACTAATCCTGCACCGCCAGAATCCACAACATGTGCTTCCTTTAATACTGGCAAAAGATCAGGCGTTCTTTGTAAAGATGCATTTGCTTCATCTAACACTGCATTCATGAATTCTTCAATCGTTGCTCCTGGATTTTCTTCCATAAAAGAAGCACCTTTTTCACTAGATTCACGAATGACCGTTAAAATCGTTCCTTCCGTAGGACGCATAACTGCTTTATATGCAAGCTTAGAACCATTCTGTAATGCTTCAGAAAAACTCTTCGCATCTAATGTATCTTGTTCACCAATATACTGGTAAATACCTCTAAAAATCTGTGAAAGAATAACACCAGAGTTGCCTCTAGCACCCATCAATAAACCTCTAGACAATGTTTTAGCTACTACAGGAAGCGACTCGGAACCACTCTTTCTCACTTCACTGATACCATTTGTAAATGTCAAAGACATATTTGTACCAGTATCTCCATCTGGTACTGGGAATACATTCAGCGCATCAACATCTTTTTTATGACCATTTAGATTGTTGCATCCACTTTCTAACATTCCTTTGAATATTACACCATTAATTTTTTCCATATATCCTCGCTCAGTTCATGACTCTTACACCCTGAACAAAGACATTAACAGAATGAATATCTTGTGAAAGGGTCTTTTCTAACATATATTTCACTTTCTTCTGTGCTTCTCTTACAGTTTCTGTAATCTTCACACCAAATGAAACAATAATATATAAATCCACATCAATTACACCATCATTGTTTTTTACAACAACACCCTTGGAATAATTTTCTATTTTCAATAATTCTGCCCAGCCATCTTTTAATACTTGTTTGCTAGCCATACCTACTACACCATAACATTCCGTGATGCACCCACCTGCAAGTGAAGCAATCGCATCAGAAGTAATGGAAATATTACCATAATTTGTTTTACTTTCAATTGCCATATAAAACAGCTCCTTCCCAATCATTATAACAAAATAATATATTTATGCACATTATTCTGGTGTTTCATTTTCCTCGGTTACATCAGGTGTCGGTGTTGGTTCTGGATCATTGCTTACACCTTCAGGCAACACAAGTTGTCCAGTTGCATAATATCCTTG
>CALBJM010000062.1 GCA_937893225.1 uncultured Erysipelotrichaceae bacterium
AACAAAGAAGAAATGCTTCACATTTTTCAAAAACAATGCGCAGATCCACACTATTATGCACTTGTCTATGATGATGGAAAGCATGTAAAGGGTGTTTTGAATATGCGTTTTGAATACCAGCTGCATCATTGCGGTAAGATTGCAGAAATCTTAGAATTTGTGATTTTGGATGATTGCAGAAATATGGGCATTGGTAAACAAATGCTGCAAGAAGCTATACGCATTGCCAATGAAAAGCAATGTATGCAAATCGAACTTGACTCCAATCAAAAACGCATCGATGCACATCGTTTCTATGAAAAAAATGGTTTCTTGAAAACACATTATAAATTTGTCAAAGATATGTTCAGATAGAACATATCTTTTTTCATGCTTTCTTCACATATTCCACAAAATTCCATCAAGCAATTTCGATACTATCTATCCATCACGAAGGAGAGCTATGAATTATATTGATACATTTGAAAGAGTAGAACACAAATATTTGATGACTATTCAACAAGCAGAACAATTCTACCAAAAGATAGAACCGTATATTCAGCCAGACATCTACCCATCGTACAAACTCTATAATATCTATTATGATGCAATGGATTATTGTATGATTTCGCGTTCTATCGAAGGACCAATCTACAAAGAAAAATTGCGTATACGTTCGTATGGAGAATTAGAAAATAATCCATATATTTATGTTGAAATGAAAAAGAAATACAACGGCATCGTTTATAAAAGAAGAATCCAAATACCAACAAGTCAAATGCAAACGATATTTCAAAATGATTCACAAATTGGAAAAGAAATCACGTATATGCAAAAATTCTACGATGCTGATAAAAAAGTGTTTATTGCCTACGACAGACATGCATTTCAAGCAAAGCAAGAAGCAGATGTGCGCATTACATTTGATACAAATATTCGCTATCGCTTAGACCACTTAGAACTCAATGATGCCTACAAGGACATCTCATTGCTGAATGCTCAACAAGTCTTAGTAGAAGTCAAAGTCATGCATCGCTATCCTTTGTGGCTTACGCATGTGCTTACTGAAATGCACATACAACGAACATCGTTTTCTAAATATGGAACGATTTATGCAAATATCATAAAAGAAAGGTAAAAACTATGTTTCAATCTATTTTCAATACAACATCAACAACTATC
>CALBJM010000063.1 GCA_937893225.1 uncultured Erysipelotrichaceae bacterium
CTTTTATTTTCTAATAAATATGCATTTAAGTGAGAATAGATATTTTCTTTAGTAACAAGAACAACTTCTTCATTCTTACTGTAATTTATTGTAATTCCACCAAAAGTATCTTCTTGAAAAATAGGTGTTAATAAATTTTTCAATTTCAGCACATATGCTTTTTTTGCTTTGCAAGCATCAAATCTGGTTTTAGATGTATACACATGAAAATAAAAACGATTATCGTCTGTATCTACTTGAATGTGTGCAGGATCGATTGAGCCATCTTCCATGCGTGTTCCATCTATTAAAATATCTTTATCATCAATGATGCATAGAATGATTTCTTGCATCATTTTTTCTTCGTTTATTTCATCTTGATTCTTTTTAAATGCATCAGCATAATATTCTAATTTTGTATTCATTGTTTACCTCTAAAAATATTCTATCAGAATACTATAAATTGTGTTATTATAGTTCACACTATCAACTTTGATAGTAGGAGGAAAAAATGAGCTTTAAAATCATCACAGAATCATCTTCTGACATTAGCCAAGAAATGGCCAAAGACCTAAATATAGATGTATTACCTATACATTTACATATTGGAGAAAAAGACTATATAGATGGAATTACATTAACAAAGAATCGATTCTATGAATTATTAATAGAAGAAGATGCTTTGCCAAAAACATCTCAAATAACACCATTTGACTACGAAACAGCCATTCGTAACAAAACAGAACAAGATGAAGGCTGTATCATCATTACCATTGCTTCTGAACTCAGTGGGTGTTATAGAAATGCATGCTTTGCTTCAGAAGAAAAGGACAATGTATATGTGATTGATTCTCGCAGTGCATGTCTTGGACAATATGTGCTAGTCATGCGTGCAGTGCAATTACGAAAACAAGGTAAATCCCTCAAAGAAACCGTAGATATCCTTGAAGATGACAAAAAACACATACGTATTATTGCATTAATGAACACATTAGAGTACCTAAAAAAAGGTGGACGTATTTCTGCAATGGCATATGCTGCTGGATCTTTATTAGGTATAAAACCTGTAATATGCATCGAAGAAGGAAAAATAGAGGTTCTTGGAAAAGCTAGGGGTTCAAAAAGCGGTAATAATATGTTGATAAACCAAGTACAAAAATATGGCA
>CALBJM010000064.1 GCA_937893225.1 uncultured Erysipelotrichaceae bacterium
AACAAATACGCAATCAACTATCTAGACGACAAACAAAAGACCGTATTAGCTCTTACCGCAGCTATAGCAGTCGCATCTACCGCAATTGCTGCAGTACCAGGAGATGCTACGACACCCATTGCACAAAGCATTGCAAATATCACTGACAAGTTAATTATCGTATCTGGCGCAATTTTCTTTGAAAAATATCTAGTGACATTGCTGGGAATGCTTATTTTCCGTTTTCTCATTCCACTATTATGCATGGCATACATTCTTTCCACTTGGAAAGATTCATTCTCCTACCAAAAAAGCATCCTAAAATGGATGCTTGTGGGTATATGCATGTATGCCATTATTCCTACGAGTGTATGGATTTCTAATGGCATCGAAACAACTTATGAAACAACTATACAAGAAGCTGTTGATCACACAAATGATAAAACCAATATTGATGAAGACACTGATAAAAACCTTTGGGACACAATTACCGATACGATTTCAAATACTGCAAGCAATGCAATAGAATATTGTGAAACTGTACTCAAAAACTTTACAGAAGCAACTGCCATTATGCTTGTCACTTCCTGTCTCATTCCAGTTTGTGTGATGTTTCTATTCCTGTATATTTGTAAAAATATGTTTCCAATCCCTTTACAATATTCCTCGCAAAAGAAACTTAAGCACAAGAATTCTAACGCACAAGATGTTTAATCTTCTTGTGCGTTATTTGTTAAAATCAAATCCATTAAATGTTCTGCTTTTCTTCCGGCAAGCTCCACACCCTTTTTACATCTATTACAATCCACGATAATTGTTAAATCAGGATCTACATCTCTAAAATTATCTTGCATAAGTGCACACTGTAATTCTTCAGGTAAATCTGATATTTTAGTATTTGGATATTGAGATATCCTTTGATGCAATTCTGCATTATCTGTTTCATAGTGTAGCGTTCCACAAAACCTAGCATTTTGCCGATTATATTTCATTTCTACGACATCAATTTGCATTCTATGGAGTATTTCACGCACTGCATCATGAATTTCTGGGTGATTACGATCTCTCCAACAGTCTTGCAATACCATTTTTGTATGATTGTATTGTGGAAAAGGATACTCTATTTCTAATAAATATTCCCACAATGAAAGAGTAGGCATCTTGGTTTCTATTGTTTCTCTACAATGTTGGCACATATAAACGCCTACAACATCTTTAGGATCTCTTTTATCATATAAACAACAACCAGCTACATCCATCTTTTCCTTCATGATTGCCCGCAACTTCTTCGCATTTTCTCGGCTTGCTATGGCATAATTACAACTCGGATAAAATACCTTCATATTCACTCTCTCCTTTTTCTTATATTGTATCTTTCTATCTCAAAATTTGTATACATATGCCCAAATAAAAAGCCATCCGTAGATGACTTAATTATTCTGGAACATATACTGCTATTCTTTCTGGAATAACAGATATATTTGCTTTTTGTACATTTCCCCCATCTTCACCATCGAGCGTCCAAGGAACTTCTCCATCAAATTCGAAAGTTGCCTCTTTCATTTGGAATGTTAATACGCCCTTGCAATGCTCTTTTCCACCATTGAATGCAGAAATCATGTCTGCAACATCAATAGGACTAGGATTTGCTTTGATCAACAAAGCTTCAAAAACACCATCATTGAGAGAACTCTTTTTAATTACGCCAGGTTGTGTCCCAGCAACAGAGATACTATTGGTAATTAAACCGAACATGAAATCTCCTTCATCAACAACACCGTCATGTGTAATCTTGCAATGCTTACAATACGACAATCCACCTGGAATCGTTGTTAAAAAATTTAAGATATATGCTACATATCCAAGTCTATTTTTTACATCTTGTGGAGTTGTATAAGAAACTGAAGGAAAAACACCAAATCCCGCAACATAGTTAAAATAACTATTATTGAATTGTCCTATATCGTATGAAAACAATTTTCCATGTGTAATAAAACGACAAATATCAACAAAAGAATGTGAATGATTTCCATACAGACTTTTTGAAAAATCATTCGTAGAACCAACAGGCGCATAACTCATTGGAAGATGCATATCATTTTCCATGATACCTGTTACCGCATGGTTTAATGTACCATCTCCCCCACAAATAAAGTATTGATCATATGCACCTTTTGTTTCAGCAATAATAGATTCACAAGTCAAATGCTTCTTTGGAACAACTGGGAAAATAGTCACTTGATATCCATGAACACTTAAATATTCAATGCACTTGAATAAATCATTCATACTACCAGAAATACCAGCTTTCTGGTTATAGATCATTAAAATACGTTTTCTATTTTCCATCACTGTTCCTCCTGTACTGGTGGTACTCCATCTTCTTCGTTCACTGTTTGTGTATTATCTTCACTTACAATTGGCGTAATCGTCTTACCTTCTTCGACCAAAGCATCCACAACACCTTCATCAACTCTATGCCAATTTGATTTTCTACTTCTCAAATAACAAACAGCATACAAATCATCTAGATTCATATCATCCCGATCTATTGTTACGCTCCACTCGGAATTGTTGCTGGAAGACATACCAACTTCCATCTTATTCTTGATATCATCTTTGTTCCAAATAACAACTTCCACATCCAATTGCCCACCTGCAGCATTCTCTGCACCATCTGCATGGAATGTAATCGTATTTGCATCCGCATCGTAGTTTGCATACAAGTTCGCATGCCAAGGTCTTTCTGCAGTATTGAAGTTACACGTACCAACAACATTCGCTGCCTGCATATCATATATCACAACATGTAGACCATCTTTGTAGTTCGTCAAGTTGCTCCAACTATTTCCTACTGTAATTGTTGAATAACTACCTGAAGCATCAGCACTAGAAATAGAATATGCTGTGCCATTCGCTAATGTGCCATTATCACGAATATAGCCAACACCTTGTTTCAAAACAGTTGTTCCCTTTGAGAACACCGCATATCTTGTATTATCCTCTTCCGCAAAGAAAGATTCTGGCATACCTAAACGAATCAATTCATTCTTTTCTGAATCCATCAATTCAGCAAATGCATTTCCTTGTGTTGTCACGAATATTGCATAACGATTCTGATCCAATGCCGCTGCACTATGCAATGTCTCATATAATAAGTTTTCATCGCACGCAATCACACCAAGATTACCAGAATATGTATAAATATTCTGTGTCTTCAAAGCATCTGAATCATCAATTCTCACATGCGCATCAACAGAAATATTTTGATTCTCTATACCACCACTAGACACATCTATTGTAGCTAAATACTTACCACTATTTTCATCCTGCACTGCCTTAACATGTTGTTGTGTTCCATCCGGATGTGTTACATCAACAGAAACATAATCTATCAAGCCACCAATATAGAAAATATCATCGATTGCTAATGTTGCTGTCTTAGCGGAAGCATCATAAGCATCTAAATATACAGTAGAAGAACGAATACCTTCAGAATTCAAATACTCTTGGAACTCATCACTCGACACATCATTTCCACTCAATTCAGACATGAATGTACTCTTCTTGTTCAATTCACCCTTTTCTGTATCGACACCATATTTTTCTGTTAATGTTTCTTTTGTAGAAAATAAATTTGTTCCTAAACCAAGTCTATCACCTTGAATTTGCACACCCAAAGCTGCCAATGTCGTAGGAAAATTATCAAACGTAGTAAACGTACGCTTCTTTTCTTCGGTAACAGAAGTTGCAGAATTGATATAACACGTATACACGCGTCTTTGATAATCCGGGTCAATATCATTCATATAGTCTGAATCCATTGTTGGATGATCTCCTGATATGATGATTGTTGTATTATCATACCATGGTTGTGTCTTACACCACTCTACAAATTCCGTAACTTGTTTGTCCGAGTTGAAGAATACATTAGAATAATGATCATTGAATTCATTTGTTGCGGTTTCATCCAAATACCCATCTTCAAAATGTGTATCAACAGTTAACATCGTATAATTGAATGGTTTATCTTGAGAAGCAAGCTGTGTAATATCATTTTTTGCCATCTCAATTAATTTCTTATCTTCAAATCCCCACCAAACATAATAATTAGAAGGAATCAAACCATTAGCTAAAGCATATGTATAATCATGGAACGTATAATTTCCATGTTCTGAAAAATACAACTCTCTACCACCAAAGCTCACTGGTGAACCACAAGAAAACATTTGATTATAGCCTTCTTCTTCCAAAATATCACCAAGCGTCGTAATACCTGGGAAAAATGTTGTTTGTGTATCCATTGTGTTACGACCAACATCTGTCTGTAAAGGAAGACCTGAAGTAGCCGCAAATAATCCACCCATTGTCCATGTTGTGTATGGCATAGAGATAGCACCATTTAACGTACTTGTATCTCCTCCATTAAAGTCTTCATTTTCTTCGGCCAATGCGGTTAATCTAGGAATGACATTTTCATCTCTAGCGCCACCATTTGCTTTATCCGCAAAACTCATTTCCATGGATTCACAATAAATGTAGATCAAATTTCTTTTTTGTTCAGGAAATGTCAATTCTGTTGTTGAAGGATCTACATATTCATTTTTTATAAAATCTGAAGAAGTGGTTTGATTCTCAACATATGTACTCACATCCAAGCGATTCCAAAACGTCGTAGACGCAATACCAATGCAAATGCAACTTGCAATCACAAGAATCGACTTACCAATCCGCCTAAACAATTTGCCAGCCTTTGTCAACAAAACGATTACAAGTACAGCTGCAACCATTGCGATAGCCATAGGCACAACTGCCTGTTGTACGAAAGCATCGATCATGTTTGAACCAGTACCCTCTAATGGAGCTGTTGCTTCATACATCAACTCATCCATTCTAAGATTTGGCCAAGTGCGGAACAACCACTGCACTACCGCAAACAACAATACACCAAAACCAAAGAACAACACTGCTAAAATACTAGAAAATATACCCAGATGCTTCTTAGAAGATTCTTTCATTTCTTTCTTAGAAGCCTTCAGGTTTTTCTTTGCTTCTTTCAATACTTTCTTTTGATTCTTTGCTTCTTGCTTTAACTCCGTGATCTTCGTTTTGATATCTGCAGAGGTATCTGTATAGTCACTCTTCACGATTGCATACTTTGTCTTTGCTTTTTCTAACTTTTTAGAAGCTTTTTCTATCTTCTTTTTTCGCAAAAGTTTTGCTTCTCTTTCTTTTTGCAGAAAGTTAAAGCGATTTGCTGCTTGTTTCACAACTTTTTTTTCTTCAACTACACTGTTATTTTCCACTGTTGTGATACTTTCAGTTGGCTTTGTCTTCAAAGCATATTGATTTGTACGCTGTCTCAAGCGTTTTCCTTTTTTTACACTATATCTTGAGTGTGACTTTTTCTTGTGACTTCTATATTTTTCCATATGTTAAATTATACTTTTTTAATCTATTCAATCAATGAAAAAAGTATTCCAAACACAAACAAATTACCAAATTTGCTTAGTATTCAGAATACTCATACTTCACTCGAATTTCACTTTCTCATTTCCTAGGAAATAAAATTGCAAACTATCTACATGCATCAACAAAATCTCTAAACAAAGGCATCATACTATCATCCTTAAAAACAAATGCCTCTGGATGCCACTGTACCCCAAGCATATACGGATAATCCACTGCCTCAATGGCTTCCACTGTCCCATCTGTTGCCTTTGCACTCACCAAAAGGCCTTTACCAAGTTCCTTAACTGCCTGATGATGAAAACTATTCACCATTAAATCTGACCCAAATAATGAATGTAAATGACTATGCGTATCTATCAGCACTTTATGCGACACACTATCTCTTTTGATTTCCTTTTGTACATGTTGAAAGGTCGTAGAACTTTGATCACGCAAATCTTGCCACAACGTTCCGCCACGATACACATTCAAGATTTGAATGCCTCTGCAAATTCCTAAAATTGGTAATCTTTTTTCTTCTGCCTGCTTTATAACATGTAATTCCCATGTATCAAATGCCAGATCTGTCACGCCAATTCGCATAGAAGGATTTTCGTTATAACACAACGGATTCACATCTATTCCACCAGGCACAAGAATACCATCACACAACGCAATATATTGTTGGATACAATCCACATCATCTACGATAGGAATCAATACTGGCAATCCACCAGCTTTCTCTATAGAAACAATATACCTATCTCCAATATAATTTGTTGGATGTACCAAATCATCGGTTTCTGGATGCGTCAATATACCTATCACTGCTTTTTTCATATGTATTTCCTCTTTTCGTACAAGGATAGCACTTCCACACAAAAAAAAAGACACAAATGTGCCTTTTTCTTACATTTTTTCTGGAGCAGAAACCCCAATCAAATCTAATGCATTCTCCATTGTTACCATACATGCACTTACTAATCCAAGTCTTTCATTTGTTAATGCAGGGTTTTCTGGATCAGCAACTCTACATGAATTATAGTAGCTATGGAATGCTTTAGCAAAATCATGACAATATTGGCAAATTCTATTTACAGCTCTGTGTTTAGCAGCCTCTTCAACTTTCTTAGGGAATTCACTGATTTGCTTAAGAAGTGCAATTTCTTTAGGATCTGTTAAAAGTGTATAAGACTCTTGTTTCTTGAATTCAGGTGTTCCTTCTTTATGAACAATATTAAACATTCTTGTATATGCATATTGAACATAATACACTGGATTATCATTATTCTTCTGTTTCGCTAAATCCATATCAAAATCCATTTGTGTATTCAATTCCTTAGAAACAAAGAACCATCTTGCAGCATCCACACCTACATCTTCACACAACTCACGAATTGTAATAGCGTTGCCTGTTCTCTTGCTCATCTTCACTTCTTCACCATTAGAAACCATACGAACCATCTGGATCAAATCTACGATCATTTTATTTGGATCATACCCCAATGCCTCTAAAGCACACTTCATTCTCTTAACGTAAGAGTGATGATCAGCACCCCATAAGTTGATCAAAGTATCATATCCTCTTTCAAACTTATATACATGGTTTGCAATATCTGGTGTTAAATAAGTCAATAAACCTGTATTTTTCTTCAATACACGATCCTTATCGTCCCCAAACTTTGTAGACTGGAACCATAAAGCATCATCTTTTTCATATGTAAGACCCTTTTCTTTCAAAGTCTCAATACACTGATTAATACGTGCACTATCATTCTGATAGAAGAAACGCTCATGCATCCAAGAATCAAAATGTACTCTGAATAAATCCAAGTCTTTTCTGATAGCATCCAACTTCATTTCAATACCTTCATCCTTGAAGTATTCAACCCATTCAGAATGCTCTTTATTCAGCCACTTATCACCATCTTTTTCTTTGATTTTTTTAGCAACCTCTACGATATCTTGTGCATGATATCCATTTTCCGGTAATGGATACTCCACACCATACAATTCACAATATCTAGAATACATGCTTTCTGCCAACATATCGATCTGGTTACCTGCATCATTGACATAGTATTCACGTGTAACATCATATCCAGCTTCGCTTAAAATTCTGCACAATGCATCGCCCCATGCGGCACCACGCGCATGCCCACAATGCAAATCACCTGTAGGATTTGCGGAAACATATTCTACAAGCAATTTTTCTTGCTTTCCAAAATCACTCTTACCATATGCCTTACCCGCATCTAAGATTACATTGATGCATGAAGAAAGTGCACTCTCACTGATTTTAAAATTAATAAACCCAGGTCCAGCAACACTCACATCACTTGCTTCAGAAATATTTTTCTTTAAAGCATCTACTAATGCAGAAGCAATATCTGCCGGTTTCTTATGCAAAGCTTTTGCTAAGCGCATCGCAATGTTTGTACTATAGTCACCCATCTTAGGATCTCTAGGTCTTTCAACCATGACCACTGCATCTTCTACATCTAAATCAAAGACTTCTTTTACAGAAGTTTTAATGCCATCACATATTTTCAAACTAATATCACTCATTTATACGATCTTCACTTTCCAAAATTCTTATTAATTATAACAAAGCTCACAAAAATTCCTATTTCTTTTTATGATTATTTTCAAGCATTTCACGAACCAACTTCATCTGCTCTTTTTTAAAAAATAATTTAATTGTTCGTTTTTTCCACTGAAAGGAAATCGAATTATCCGCAAGATTCATTGTCACTTTTCCAATCTTATCCCAAGTTTTCAGCATCCCAGACATAACGATGCCTTCTTCTGCAATACCACTCTTCACAAAATAATACAGAATTCCACCCAAGCACAATGCAATAGGTTGTACATACTTTAATATACCTTCATATTGAAAATAGCTCATTACACCTACAACTAAAAACATCACAGTAAACAACAATGCATTTTTAGAATCATTTTCTATCTTTACTTTCTGTGATGTCTTCACAAATGCAAGTACTAATACAATAAACGCAACATCGAAGCAAATAAATATAATATCTGACATACATTTCTCCTAAAACAACACTATTATATCAAAAAAGAAGGATATTACTCCTTCTCTTAAGCAATCTTTTCAGGATCATAGAAAACGACATTTCCATCTGTTGTCGTCTGTACTACGACCACAACATTTAAACCATTATCTTTAAGAATCTTTGTCATAGCTTCCACTTCGATCGTACCTGTAGCTTTTACAAAGAACTCTGCACCACGTTCATCATTCTGGTACACACCAAGAGCTTCCACATTTGCATCATTTTCAGCAAGCAAAGTAGCAGCCTTTGCTAACAAACCTGGCTTATTCTCCATTTTGATAACAAATTTTGTACCTTGTTGCTTTAATCCAAGTAAATCTACAAATGTCTTAAAAATATCTTTTTCAGTAATGATGCCAATGACTTTATTTGCTTCATCTACAACTGGCAATACATTGATGCCGCCATCCAACATAACTTGTGCTGCTTGTTCAACAAATTGATCTTCTGTAACAGTCTTAACATCTTTGATCATGATTTCTTCTACAGAAGTTCTAGAAAGCAAATAATTTAATTCAAAGATAGACAATGACGTTGTATTTTGCCCAGACGCCTCTGTAACAACACCTTCTGTAATCAATCCTTTTAATACACCATTTTCATCTACGACAGGCACTCTATGAAAATGCCCTCTTTGCATGATTTCAAGTACTTTTGATACTGAAGTATCTGGTGTAACTGTAACAGGATTTTTTGTCATATGATCTTTTACGTACATAAAATTATCCTCCAAGGTAAGCTTTTCTTACCTGTTCACTAGCCGCAAGTTCTGCGCCAGTTCCTTCTAATATTATTTTACCAGTTTCTAGAACATATGCACGATCAGCAATCGCAAGAGCCATCTTTGCATTCTGCTCAACTAAAAGAATCGTTGTACCACGTTTATTGATATCTTCAATGATTCTAAAGATTTCTTTGACCAATAATGGAGACAAACCCATAGAAGGTTCATCCAAAAGTAAGATTTTTGGACGAGACATCAATGCACGTCCCATTGCCAACATCTGCTGCTCACCGCCAGACAAAGTACCTGCAGCCTGTTTTTCTCTTTCTTTTAAACGAGGGAATAAAGAAAATACATACTCTAGATCTTTCGTAATTTCATCTTTATCTTTTCTAAAATACGCACCTAGTAAAAGATTATCTTTAACGCTCTGTTCCGCAAAAACACGTCTTCCTTCCGGAACTTGCGCAAGTCCATCCGTTACGATTTTATGCGCAGGAGTTTTCACAAGATCTTTGTCATCTAATGTAATTGTGCCGCTAGCAGGCTTCAATAAACCACTGATTGCATGCATGGTCGTTGTTTTACCAGCTCCATTGGAACCAATCAATGTAACGATTTCCCCATCATTTACATGGAAAGAGATTCCTTTGATTGCTTCAATCATGCCATACTTCACAACAAGATTTTCAATTTTTAGCATCCTAATTTCCTCACTCTCCAATGTAAGCCTTGATAACTTCTTGATTTGACTGAATCTCTGCAGGAAGTCCTTGTGCCAAGCACTGACCAAAGTTCAAAACAGTGATTCTTTCACAAATACCCATAACAAGTTTCATATCATGTTCAATCAATAAAATAGAAATATTGAAATGATCACGGATCTTACGAATCATCGCCATCAATTCTTCCGTTTCCTGTGGGTTCATACCAGCTGCAGGCTCATCCAACAATAATAATTTTGGATTTGTAGCCAATGCACGCGCAATCTCTAGACGACGCTGTGCACCATATGGTAAGTTACCCGCAGAAAGATCAGCAAATTCATCCAATTCAAAAATCTTAAGAAGCTCCATTGCTTTTTCCGTTGCTTCTTTTTCTGTCTTATAGTATTTAGGCAAACGCAATACAGATGTAAACAAACCATATTTCATAGAATTATGCATGCCTGTTTTTACATTATCCAAAACACTCATATTCGAAAACAAGCGGATATTCTGGAATGTACGAGCAATACCTTCCATATTGGCCTGCACTGGATTCAACTTTGCCATATCTTTTCCAGCAAGTTTGATCGTGCCACGTGTTGGCTGATACACTTTGGTCAACATATTAAAAACCGTTGTCTTACCAGCTCCATTTGGCCCAATCAAGCCATAGATTTCACCTTTATAAATATCTAGATCAAGATTATTTACAGCAGTCAATCCACCAAAATCAATACCAAGATTTCTCACTTCAAGAACTTTTTCACGTGTTTCACTCATGTGCTTCAGCTCCCTTCTGCTTCTTAAATGACGCAAAGAATGTCTTGATCTTCTCATTATTTGTCACGATCATCATAACAATCAATACGATCGCATACACTAACATACGATAAGAAGACAAGAATCTTAACATTTCAGGCAATAACACAAGCACACTTGTTGCGATAACTGTACCTGTCATATTACCTAAGCCACCCAATACAACATACACAAGAATCAAAATAGATGTATTAAAATCAAACTTTGTAGCCGCAACAGAAGCATAATTCATCATATACAACGCACCAGCTGCACCACCCAAAGCACTAGACAACACAAATGCCAATGTCTTTGTAGAAGAAACACGAATACCAACTGTCTCTGCTGCAATCTTATTATCACGACAAGCCTGGATTGCACGTCCCTCTCTAGAATAAATAATGTTGTAGACGATCAACAAGGCTACAAGGATCAATACAAAGCCAACCGTAAATGTAGAAATCACAGTATTTCCAGTTACGCCCATAGGTCCAGAAAGAACCATCTTTCCACCTTCTGCTAATTGAATCGTGTTATTGATAAATGCAAAATGAATACCATTGGCGTCTACACCAATATATGTATTATTGATCAATGACATGATGATCTGTCCAAATGCTAAAGTAACAATTGCTAAATAGTCACCCTCTAATTTCAATACAGGAATAGAAATCAACCATCCAACAAAACCCGCTATAATTGCACCAACAACAATACAAACAGCCAAGCGAAGAATATCATTGCCAATCACTCCGGAAAGAACCACATTCACAACAGCTGCGCTAAATCCACCAACGGACATGAAACCAGCCTGTCCTAGATTCAATTCCCCAGAAATACCAACATTCATATTCAAGCCAATTGCCGCAACGATATAACTACAAACAGGAACCAATAAAGCAGTAATCATTCTAGGAATAGAATGCCCTGACTGCAATACACTAATAATGACATATGCCACTATCACAAGTGCAAAGGAAAATGTACGCCCACGTGTTTTGGGTCCGAAAAGAGACTTTACTATTTTCATATCACACACCTCAGACTTTCACATTCACTTTTTTTCCAAGCAATCCAGTTGGCTTGATCAATAACACAACGATCAACACCATAAATACGATGGCATCAGACAACTGTGTAGAAATATATGCACGTGCAAGATTTTCGATAACACCTAAGAACAAACCACCAAGGAATGCACCAGGAATAGAACCAATTCCACCTAATACTGCAGCTGTAAATGCTTTAATACCAGGCATAGAACCCAATGTTGGATAAACAGATGGATACGTTGCACACAATAACACTGCTGCAATAGCTGCTAAACCAGAGCCAATCGCAAATGTAATAGAAATGATCTGGTTAACATTGATACCCATCAAAGAAGCAGCACCCTTATCTTCTGAACAAGCTCTCATTGCACGTCCAGTCTTTGTACGATTGATAAAAAGCGTCAATACGATCATGATTACAACACAAGAAAGAATTGTAATAAGTGTCAAATATGGAATGCTCAATTCCCCAATTGTCAATGAACCACTTAAAACTGTAGGGAAAATCTTTGTATCTGTTCCCCACAAAAGCATTGCTGCATTTTGCAAGAAATAAGACACACCAATAGCAGTAATCAATACAGAAAGAGACGAAGCCTCTCTCAAAGGTTTATACGCAAGTTTTTCAATAACAACACCAAGAATAGTGCACACAACAACTGACAATATCACTGCAACAAATACCGGTAAACCAAATGATGAAATTGCAAAATACGCTACAAACGCACCAACCATGATGATATCACCATGTGCAAAGTTCAGCATTTTTGCAATACCATATACCATGGAATACCCTAAAGCGATAATCGCATATACACTTCCAAGTCCTAATCCACCAATTAAATACGACAGAAAAGCCATACTCTAACCTCCTTTTCTTAATACAAAGAAAGAAGGCTGTCATTGACCACGCAATTAACAGCCTTCGTGCGTCGACGAATTATTCAGCGCTGACGTAAGCACCATTTGTGATGATTACAGCCTTTGGTTCCTTAGAAACTTCACCATTTTCGTTCCATGTAACATCACTACCTGTCAAACCATTGAACTTCATAGATGTAAATTCCTTAACAAGAGCAGCTGTAATATCAGATGTAGAATCAGATGCCTTTACACCAGATTCTTCAAGAGCCTGTGCAATTGCATATACAGCATCATAAGCATCAGCAGCAAACTGGATTGGTTTATCACCATAAGCTTCCTTATATGCCTTTACGAAATTCTGTGTCTTTTCATCTTCTGCATCAGCAGAGAATGGTGTAAGCATATACAAACCTTCAGCTAATGAAGCATCGAAACCTTCCATATCGAGGATACCATCCATACCATCGCATCCAAAGAATGTTGGTTCATAGCCCTGTTTCTTAGCTTCAGCAAGAATCTGAGAAGCTGGCTGATAATAAATTGGGAGGAATACAACATCAGCACCAGCATCCTTGCACTTCTGAACATATACAGAATAGTCTGTAGTACCATTTGCAAAGCCTTGTTCTGTTACGACATCAAGACCCTTAGCTTCAGCTTCCTTCTTAAACTTATTTGTGATACCTGTTGAATAGTTATCATCATTTCTATAAATGATACCTACCTTAGTACCAACTTTATGTTCTGTGATATAGTCTGCAGAAGCAACACCTTGGTTAGGATCTGAGAAGCACATCTGGAATACATTTCCATAAGGATTTGCTTCGTTATCAGAATCCTGATAAATGATAGCTGGAGAAGATCCAGAAGGTGTAATAGCGAAGATATCTTCCTGTTGATAAGAAGAAGATACTGCCTGACCTGCACCAGATGTTGTTGTACCAATAGATACCTGCATACCCCAGTCAGCCAATGTATTGAATGCTGTAACAGCCTTTTCAGCATCAGCCTGATCATCCTGGAAGTTAAAATCAAGCTTTACTTTTCCTTCTGCATTAATTTCTTTTACCGCAAGTTCTGCACCATGCTGAACTGCCAATCCATATACAGCAGCATCTCCGGAAATTGGACCAGAACCACCGAGCTTGAAAGCATCAGTAGATGTGGAAGAACCACCAGCTGCAGAACCATTGCCATTAGCGCTTGAATTTGAGGAGCATGCAACTAATGACATAGCCATTGCTGCAACCATTCCTCCTTTTAATACTTTTCTAAAATTCATACTTTTTCCCTCGCTTCTTTCTTTGTAAAGAATGATTATGATTATAGAGAGGTTCAATTTAACCTTCAACCTCAATTTCACAAATACTTCACTTTTTTCAGAAAATTTTCTTTTCACTGTGAAAATTCTTTCATTTTCCATTCATACAAAGAAAAAGAGAGACGAAGCTCTCTCTTTCACGACTATTTCAAATCTTCACCATTGCTCTTGATGCACTTCTGATACCAGTAATATGAATCCTTACACTTTCTAACCATAGAACCCTGTCCATAATTATCAGCATCTACATAGATCTGACCATATCTCTTAGCCATTTCACCTTCACCATTACTTACCATATCAACACATCCCCAATACAAATATCCCATTAGAGGAATGCCATCTAGCTCAACCGCATCCTTCATAGACTGAATATTTGCACGCATGTAATCAATACGATAATCATCATGCACTGTATCATCTTCAAATGTATCATTCCAACCAATACCATTTTCAACACAGAACAAATCACAATGATAGCGATTATAGAAAGTATTCAACGCAATACGCAAACACTGTGGATCTGTAGCCCATCCCCAAGCATTTGCCTTCAAATATGGATTTGCTACAGTCTTCTGCATTGCACCATTGCCTTCACCCTTCTTTGTATCGTCATCAGCATGTACAGTCAACACATGACTTCCATAACAAGAAAAGCTCAAGAAATCACAAACGCCCTTCACTAAGATATCCATATCATCTCCACAAGATGGAATCGTAATGCCTTCTCTTTCATATTCCGCAAGCTTATATGCAGGATACTTACCAGTCATCTGCACATCAGAATAGAACAATGTGCGATCTTCTTGCTGCTTAGCCAATAATTGATCAACAGGATCACATGTCAAGCCATACACTGGACCAAATGCCAACATCATACCAACACGAATATCAGGATGTTTTTCATGTGCTTGAATTACAGTCTTTGCAGAAGCAAGGAATTGATGAAATGTTGCATTTGCAATATTTTGTGGATCTGCATGAATCAATCCAGCAGTAACAAAAGGCGCTGCTTCAATACAATTGATTTCATTAAATGTTAAATAATACTTGCACAAACCATCAAAACGATCAAAGCATGTTTCTGCATATCTCACAAACATATCCACAAGTTTTCTATCATCCCAACCGTTAAATCTCTGCGCCAAGGATAATGGTGTTTCATAATGAGACAATGTAACCAATGGTTCAATACCATATTTCTTACACTCTTCAAACACACTCTTGTAAAAAGCTATGCCCTCTTCATTCACTTCTGCATCATCCCCATTTGGAAAAATACGAGACCATTTAACAGAAAGTCTAAAGCACTTAAAACCTTCTTCAGCACACAATTTTATATCTTCTTTATAATGATGATAAAAATCAGAAGCAATATGCGAAGGATAATAATACTTATCATCCTCTAGCAAGCAAGGAATAGCACCCTCTGGAAGATGCCTTTCTGTACTTCCAAAGCACAAAGGTGTAGAACCTGTAGTACCATCCGGTTTCTTCCAAGTCACTTGACGACGAACTGTATGAGAACCATTGGTCATAACATCTGCAGTTGCTAGACCTGCATGTCCTTCAAACACACCACCTTCATACTGATTTGCAGCTGTAGCGCCACCCCATAAAAAATCTTTACGAAAACCCATATTTTTTCTCCATTTCTCTATATTTATTATACGCTACCTTTTCACAAAATCCCCATATATCCAAAAGCCAAACCAAAAACAGCACCTAAAATGATCAATTTCACAGGATGCATTTTCTTCTTGAAAGAAAGAAACAATGCTAAAAGAAACACAAAGCATGAAAACCATGTACTCCCATCCATATGCAAACCATTTGGAAAAAGCACTTGTGTACCAACAGACACAACAGAAGAACCAATCAATCCTACCACTGCCGGATGCAAACCAAGCATCATTCCTTTTATAAAACCAGACTTCTTGAATTTTTCAAACACGCAAGCAACGATCAAAATTATCAAAAACGAAGGCAAAACTACACCAAGCGTGGCACTAATTGCACCAGGCAATCCAGCTACGATCGAACCCACATATGTCGAAATATTCACCGCAAATGGCCCAGGTGTTGCCTCAGAAACCGCAATAAAGTTCACAATATCTTCTTGTTCCATCCAATGATGTACCAATACTTCTTGGCTAACCATTGGCAGCATTGCATATCCTCCGCCAAACGTGAATGCACCAATTTTCAAAAATGTGAAAAATAACGATACCAATTCAGTCATGCTGCTTTCCTCCCACAATTTCATATGCAATACCAACGATTGCATCAAACAACACAACATACAAAACATTACATGAAAATACTGCAACACTCACAAAAGAAACACATATTAAAACATATGCAAAACAATTTTTTTCACACTGCATATACATGGAATAACAAGCTTTCACAATCAATGCCAAAACACTTGCCCGTACGCCAACAAACGCATAACGAATTGCGGTAACGCTCTCAAATTGCTGCAGAATAAAAGAAATGCAATAAATGATCAAAAATGAAGGCAACACTACGCCAAGCGTAGCCACAAGTGATCCCCAAAACCCAGCAATCTTATTTCCTACAAATGTTGCTGAATTCACCGCAATCGGTCCAGGTGTACTCTCCGCAATTGCGGTAATATCCAATATATCACTATCTTCTATCCAATGATTTTTATGTACGATTTCTTCTTGAATCATTGGAATCATGGCATACCCACCACCAAACGTAAATGCACCAATCTTTAAAAATGTCAGAAATAATTTCCCACACAATTGTATTTTATCTTTCATAGCAAACCTCCATAAACATCATACATGCGCATGTTATATAATGATATTGCTAATATAGTATAAAGAAGATAACAAATTTGTTATGTGGAGGCAATATGTCATTCAATGATCTCAGAATATTCAAAGAAGTCTATGAACAACAAAGCATTACAAAAGCCGCAAAGAAGCTATACATATCTCAACCCGCTATATCCCGCGCAATCAAACAACTCGAAACACAATACTCTACGCAGCTCTTCGAAAGAACAGGCAAACGACTCCTACGAACAGAATCCGCCAATTGCCTATACACAAAAGTATCCACGATCCTAGAAACGTATGACACGATTTCTGACGCACTCAAAAACACCGCACAAAACCACACCATTCGTATTGGCTCAAATACAACACTTGCAAAATACTATCTCACGAACTTGATTACAACTTTCACAAAAGAACACCCTACAACAACTATACAAGTCACCGTAGCCAATGAAGAAACACTACTTCAAGCACTTCAACACCATGAATTAGATCTAGCACTCATCGAAAACAATGTTCATGAAGACAATCTCATATCTATCCACATTTGCAACAGCCCTCTATCCATGATTGCCTCACCACAATTCCACGCCCCTACTTCATGTACAATAGAAGAATTATCCAAATATCCACTTCTCATACGTGAAAAAGGCAGTGCACAACGCAACTACTTAGATGCAATATTTGCATCTCATCAATTATCGATTCAGCCCCTTTGGCAGAGTTCTAATACAGAAGTATTATTAGAAGCCTGCAAAAATGGCCTTGGTATAGCTATTGTTCCATCAATCTATACAAGATATACAAATTTCCAACAAATTCATATCACAAATGAAACACTCATACGCAAATGCTATCTTGTCTATCACAAAAATAAATACATTCACCCAACTCTCCAGCAATGCATTACATTTATACAAGAAGAAATGGAGGATACCAATGCATGACATATGGAACCCATGGCATGGGTGCAAAAAGATAAGTGAAGGCTGCCAACACTGCTATATGTATTATCTAGACTCTTTCAGGGACATAGACAGTAAGCAAATCACAAAGACAAACAATATTGCCTACCCATTATCCAAAAATAAACGAGGACAATACAAAATACAAAGTGGAGAACTTATACGTGTTTGCATGACCTCTGATTTTTTCCTAGAAGAAGCAGATGCATGGCGACAACAAGCATGGGACATTATCCGTACACGTGCAGATGTGCGTTTCTTTATACTCACAAAACGCGCTCATTGCATACAAAGCTGTCTGCCAAGCGATTGGGGCGATGGGTGGGAAAATGTCATGCTGAACGTCACTTGTGAAAATCAAGAACGCACTGATGAAAGACTTCCTATCTTATTAGACACACCAGCTAAACACAAAGGCATCATGTGCGCCCCATTCATTGCACCAATTTCATTAAAAAAATACTTAGCCTCCAACCAAATCGAACAAGTAATTTGCGGTGGAGAAAACTACGACGGTGCGCGCCCACTACACTATGAATGGGTCAAACAACTCCATGATGAATGTAAACAAGCAAATGTAACTTTTTGCTTCATTGAAACAGGTACTACATTTATCAAAGACGGCAAAACTTACCACATTCCTAACAAAACGACGCAAGCACAACAAGCCTATAGATCCCATTTATCTTTTCTAGGCAAGCAAACACAATGGAACCTTAAAGACACATTCAACAATCCAATACCCACCTGTCACCTCTATCAACCACACTTTCGTCAACATTGTGCAACCTGTGGCTCCAGACTCATCTGTAATGGATGTGCAGATTGTGGAAAATGCAAAGAAAAAATCATTCCACTCTCACAATGCGATGGTTATCAATAAGATATATCTGCTATAATAGCGAATAAATCGAGGAGGCTATATGTACGATAGAAAACAACTAAAAAGCCAAGCAAAAAGCATCATAAAAAAACACTACATACTCCTTGTAGCACTATGTCTAATAGCCGCAATACTTGGCAGTGAATTCACTTCATCTATCTCTGGATGGACAAGCAACACATCTGACACTTCTTCTGAAGTATCGGATATACAATCCGAACAAATCATTGGTGGAACATCCTCATTTGAAAATGTACTCTCATCACTCTTGTCCGATGATGCAAAAACCGCGAATAAAATTGCACAAGATAAAACAAAAGAATACACAAGTGAAAAAGAAGACTCTTCGAATCGCTTTGGCCACACGCAAGGCATTATTGCGCGTATTGTGCGCAGCATCTCTTCCGGTTCCATTCTCATTACCGTTACAAACATCTTTATGAATATCACCAAATCCACCTCACTTGCCATGGCAATCGTTCTATTGATTGCATTCCTATTATGGTTAGCATTCAACATATTTATCGTTTCATATAATAGAGTTGTAATGCGCCGTATGTTCTTAGAAGCAGGCACATATGAAAAAGTCCCTTTTTCACATATGATTCATTCCTATGCCAATCGAAAAAACATGAGAGCCGCACTCGCCTATTTCAAATCTACGATCTACAAATATTTATGGGCGCTAACAATCATTGGCTATCCCATCAAGTCCTATGCCTATGCAATGGTACCTTACATTTTGGCGGAAAACCCCGATTTAAAAGGGTCTGAAGCTATCACACTTTCTAGAAAGATGATGAAAGGGCACAAGTGGCAATTATTTGTTTTAGATTGTTCCCTCATTGGGTGGTATCTTCTTAGTGCATTTACATTTGGTATCTTAGACATTCTATTCATCAATCCATATATCACCGCAATACATTGCGAATATTTCAAATGGCTACGCACACTTTCAAAAGAAAATGGTTTAGATGACATTGTATTCTTAAATGATACATACCTCTATGAAAAAGCAGACACACAAACACTACAAGTCGCGTATGCTGATATTGCCGAGGAAGAAAAAGCCCTTCAGGGAAAAGAAATTCCATTAACTGGCATACAAAAATTCTTTGCGGAAAACTTCTCCATATGGATTGGTACGATTGCTTCTAAAAATGACTATCAAGCAATTCAAAATACAAAATACAGAATTTCCGCAGACCATGATGCACTAGAAAAGAAAACATACCCTGTGCGTCTCAATCCTCTATACAAGCCATCTTTAAAAAAGAGTCCATTTAACATTCAATTTATCCGTTGTTATACAATATGGTCACTCATATTATTCTTCTTCCTATTCTCTTTTATAGGTTGGGCTTGGGAAGTCGTATTGATGCTCGTTACACTTGGTAAGTTCGTCAATCGTGGCTTATTGCTTGGACCATGGCTTCCAATTTATGGAACTGGTGGTGTCGTAGCATTGCTGTTATTAGCACGATTAAGGAAAAATCCACCAGCATGCTTTTGTGGAGCCATCATTCTATCAGGCATCTTAGAATACAGTACTGCTTGGTATCTAGAAATGGCATATCACCAAAAATGGTGGGACTATACTGGCTACTTCTTAAACTTAGATGGAAGAATTTGTGCGGAAGGACTTCTCGTATTTGGCGTAGGTTGCTCCCTTGTAATCTATCTTGTAGGACCATTATTTGATTCTTTTGTATCCAAACGCCCAGCAAAAGTCATCATACCTTTATCTATCGCTTTATTAGCAATATTTGGTGCAGATGTTGTCTATTCACACTTCCACCCAAACGCTGGGGAAGGTGTAACAGGTAGTGTAGAAATAGAAAATACTACATTTATAACAAACACAAATTCTATACCACAAAGAAAGACACTATCGTAGCTGAAATAGTTTTAAAAGCAGAGAATTCATTTAAATCATGAATTCTCTCTTTTTATGCATAAAAGTAAACATCCACAAAGCACCAAAAAAAGCATATATTAGATTACATCGTAACCCACACATGCTTTTAAATAGCATTCACATTACATATGTCTACGCTTTAAGAAAGCTGTTACTCCACCTACAATACCACCAAGTAACAGAATTAAATACACTGGAACATGAGAATGATCAGAAGTGTCCACAGAAGTATTTTTATTCTGCTTTTTAGAAGATGGATCAACATCCGCTTTTGCAGAAGCAGATGGCTGTGGTGTAATTTCTGGAGAAGAAGGATCTTCTTTTGTGTAATGGGCATACAGTGTTGTCTGACTCGTCAAAACAGTATCTGCAGTAACTTGTTCTCCACCATCAATTTCTGTAAACCATCCAACAAATGTATAGCCATCTCTCTGTGCTTCTGGCAATTCCTTGAGCTTTCCATCCGGTTCCGTTCTCTTCCAACCCAAAGTTGTGCCATATCCTTCCATAGGATTCAAATATACACGCACACTACTTTCTGGATATGGTTCAAATACTGCATCGACCCAATCTGTAGTTGTAGCTGTATAAGCAAAATCTGGATCTTCACTCAACAGTGTACGCATATTATTTGCACCTTCTGAATACCACCCTTTAAAGCGATATGTTTCTGGATCATACGCTTCTGCATGCAACTGTACAGTTTCACCATCTTTGATTGCATACGCATAACGTCCATTGTCATCTAAACGTCTCTCTCCACCTTCTACACTTACACTTCCCAATAAAGGCGCTTCACCATTTTCATCAGCCGATACAAAGAACACTCTATGTACAAGATTATTTGGATCCGCTACAAATCTTGCTTCATAGTTATACAACATGTTTTCTTCTGTAGTAAAAGTCCATACTGCATCCTTAGAAACGCATTGTTCATCTTCTTTATTCAAATCATACCAACCATCAAATACATATCCTGGATTTGCTTCCGCACTAATCGTAATAGACGTACCTTCTGCATATGCACCATCTGCATCTGAAGTAACGATACCTTTAAAAGTACTATCGGAAGACGTAACAACTTTTGAAGATTTCGTCAAAGTCATGTTTGATACATTATCTATATCATACACTTTTGCTTTATCTTCACTATTTACAAATGGTCTTGCATCTTTTTGACACAATACAAAATACAAATTCAATGAATGCTTATAGTCAGAATCACTAGCATCTTCTGGTAAAGGTACATAGACCGTATAGTTTGTATTACCTTGTTCATTTTCTGCACTCAATGTGCCTAATGCATATGTTTCTAATGGTTCACTAGCAATATTTTGTCTATCGTTTGCATCATTTGTATAAATCTGAATTTCCACATCATTCACATTTTGAATATTATTGTTTTCAAATGTGACTTCAGCATAATGCGAACAATCATCATCATCCAGATATTCTATCTCTTCCACATTCATATGAAGCGTAGGTTCTTCTATAACCGCTGTTAAACTATGCTCATCATTCTCTTCTGCATCATTCAATGCCATTACCGCGATAGGTGATTCTACTTCTTGACCTGGAATTTCAGACAATGGAACACCATCAATCTTTGTCACAGACATTGTCATCCTACCCTGTTTATTAGACCAGCTTTCAGGAATATTCACAACAGCACTGCAACTCTTTGTCTCACCTGGAGATATGTAATTCCAGAAAACATGATTCACGTCAAGTGTTGCTTCCGTTTTATCTGTACTAATTTCACCATTTATAGCTCTTACAAATGTCATATCTTGATTATCTGTATCGTTGTGTAATTTCACAGTAATATCTGAAATATCTTCTGTTCCCGAATTTTTCAAATCAAAGTTTACACGGAATGTATTTTTCTTTTTGTCCACAGTTTTAGACTCCGGTGTTAACTGAATAACTGAAGCATCTTTTCCACCTTTGATTTCAAGATTATACAAATTACTTGTTTCTTCAATTGTACCAACACTTGTATCTGTTGCTTTTTTTGTAATATTTATCTTTTCATCTGCCATGTAGTTCAAATGCAAATCTTTTAATTCCTTATTTTTCGTATTAGCATGATATGCTGCAGTGAAATTTGTAATATTACGATCTTGAATCGTTTTCAGATGATTATACACAAAGTCTTCACTAGTAAGTGTATAAATTCTTTTCTTTTCATCAAGATTCACATTTTTGATGCTAAATTCATAAGCCGCAATATTGGAATAATACACATTTTCTTTTTCTTGTTTAGAAATCGTTAAAATATGATACGCATCTCCACTCTTTGGATAACTTGCTGATGATGCATCTGAAAAATACAAAAGTGAATTATCACTAGACTGTATACCATATTCATCTACAGAATTATCAAATTGATAACAAAAGTTTCTTCCAGACGCAGCCGCATACAAAGAATCACCATTGGTGTACATAATATAGTTCTTCTCACCTGGATATCCATTTAAATAGCCAAGATTTGTGAGTCTTCCGCTAGTTGTTGTACCTACAGGAGATGCCGCAATATTCTTAGAAAATGAAAAGTAATTTCTCGTAACCTTCATCTGGTATAACTGTTGTTCATTGGAATCCAACATATATACATATGTATCATCGCCTGGATGAATCATAAGTTTTGTAAAAGAAGGCACTTCATCAGTATAGGATTCATACACATTACTATCATCAAACAAAGTTGGCATATAGGAATACACATACACTGCATCTGCAATTTGATCTTGCAACATTTCCGTATTATTCACATCTTTTATTGCAGGTGTTGCAACAATAAATTTATCGCCCTTTGCATAGACTGTTGGCGTACCACAATATCCACTCGTATCATCATCGATTGGCATAAGTGTTTTCATTTCTGTAAAACTACCAGCATTGCTATCAAAACGATACACACGTATTCTGAGATCTCTTGCACGTTCCGCAAGAGAATGTGTTGCATCTAAATAGCCAGTTGTCACCGCAATTGTGAAATTCCCTGTTTTTCCATCTACATCTGGAGATACCGCAAATGTATAGTCATATGGCACCTTTCCAGCATCTTCACCTTTTTTTGCAGATGGCAATACATATGTTTCTTGAACACCAGAACTGCATTTTCCTTCATTTTGAATCATCAAACGAGGTGTAGAAATTCCTGTTGCTTCATCTGTGACAGAAGCAATGCGGAATAAATATTCTGTACCTTTATTATTTCCGCCTTGTGAAGCTAACAATTGCATTGTAGAACTGCCTAAGATAGACTCTTCAATTTTTTGATCTTCTCCAACTTCTTGGCTTTGTTGTGCCGCATCCTCTTCCAATGTACTCTCACCAGTTTGTATGCTGCCTTCCGATACCGCATCCATATCTGTTTGATACACATCATATTTTTCTGTATCTTCTTGTACAGAATCCATAGACAAAAGTGTTGGCGTCGTTTGTTCTGGCAACCAAGTATCCCACAATTCATAGTCATCTTTTGGCCCAAGAATCTTATGTGTATAGCGCAAAAAGAAGAGTTGCGCTCGAATAGAAGCATACCAATTAAATGTACCCGTTGAATGATATGGAATATGTTGGCCAAGTTGATTTGCGGTACCCAGCCCAAATAACATGTTGAAATCCGCCTGCACATTTGCCTCAATAGAAGTTATGCCACGGATACCAACACCTGCATATGCAAGTGCAGAAAGGGTAATTTCAATCGTTGCTCCTGTATCATTAGAAACGGAAACCGTTCTTAAAAAAGTGGAAAAATTGGACCCCTTAAATTTAATACCTAGATCACCAGTAAAACTACCTGCACCAATACCTTCTAATCCAATGTACGCTGGAATCGATACAACAGGAATGAGATACATAAATGTCACAGAACCACGTGCTTCAAATTCAGCAGTCATGACTATATCACCAGAAAAATACCCTGTAGAAGAATCCCACTGTGCCATGATGCAGCCATATAGATCAAAGAAAGCACTCCAATTTCCAGCAATCGTCGACTTATTTGCATTTAATTTATCAATTTTTTTGTTGCGCTTTTCAATCTGATCACGAATATTCTCTTCCATTCGATCTGCCATTTGAGACCATCGACTACCACTAGGCTCATAAGCACTACTTTCAAATTCCTCTTTATCTTGGTCACGGAACCAATCACGTCCATAACCAAGCATGTACTTTCCACTCAAATCAATCGTGGCATATAAATTAAAGTTGAATAGATCCAATCTCACTTTTCCTAAGTTTCCTGGCAAAGTAAAATCTTCCCAACCATATCCAGTCAAACTCAAAGATAATTCTTTCCATGCAGCATCATTTGTTGCCATTTCTACTTTTAAGTTTACATCATCTACTTTTTCCCAAGAAAAATCTGCATTTTGCCTATATAAATACACCGCACACCCTGGTGAAAGCAACATGAGATCTTTATCATAGTCAAAATATGTCCAATGATTTGTAAATGTAACAACGCCATCTACACCTGAACCCTGGTCAGCCATGATTGCGCGTAAATTAACGGTGTTTCGAAGAGCTTCCATTTCTTCATCGGAAAATGCCTGTTTCACATTTTCATCATCTACACCATCTGCCTGTATAACAAGTGCATAATTATAGGATGTTTGTCCACAATTTTGGAAAGAAAGCGTAATTGGGTATTGTGTCTGTTGTGCTTTTTGATTTCCAGAAAGGTACATTGTATAGCTGGTTTCCAATATATTCACACCATCTATTGCCGCACCACTAATATACGGTTTATCGACATCTTCTTCGATGGCATTCATTTTAAAGGTCAATCTTGACCCTGCATTGAAATCATCATCAAAGTGCTCAATCGTCTTATAGCCAGCTTTACTTACGCAAATATATCCACGATGCAGATCACTCTTTCCACTAGTTTTGCCCATCCCACTAAATACCGCAACACCTTGATCGCCAGTCACAGCGGATAGTTTACTAGCTCCCTTTTCTTGGAATTGTACAACAACATTTCTTAAAGGCGCATTATTTTCATCACACACATAAACTACTACTGCATCATCATCAACAACAGTAACACTTGCTGAAGATGAACCACCTTGTGCAGAATATGTAGAAACATCTCCATCTGCTAAAGAAGAAATGCTCACAAGACTTAAATCTTCTTCCGATGGTCCATTAAGATCCAATCCAGCATTCTTTACAGTAGCTTCTGCTTGTGCAATGTCTTCTGGAGAAACTGTATTATCCGTGTTTTCTTCAGCATTTTCTTCTGTAGTAACTACAGTTTGTTCTGTCTGCAAAAGCAAAAGATCTGCTGCATCAGAAACATTTTTTGCTTCTTCACGAATTGGTTCCAACTCCTCTTCAGAAAGCTGATTATTTAACCAAGTCATGTAACGATCATGTTCTTCATCTGAAGCAGCTTCTGCTTCTTTTCGTGCTTCAGAAAAAGCTTCATCCATTTCCTCAGCACTACTATATCCAAGATCCTCATACGTATACTGCTTGCTATAAACATTTGCACCAATATCTTCTAATGTACCAACATATTGCGTTCCCTCAGGTTGAGAAGAAGCATATGTCTCATCATATGTCATCTCGGTACGCAATGTATTTCCATCAATTGTTTCTTCATTTCCTTCTGCATATACAGTTGGAAAACACGCAATAGACAGCACCAAAGACAAAACTACCAAAAAAGATTGCCGAATCACCTTCTGCATAAACAATTCCCCCATTACTCATTCCTACTATTTTCCAAAAGTATATCATATACGAAATAAAAAAATGTATAAAATACAGCATTTATGCCATATTCCATACATTTTTCTCATTTCTTTTCAATCGCATTTACAGGACACACACCTATGCAAGCCCCACAACGCAAACAATGATCTTGATCAATTACAACAGGATTTTTAGCCGTATCGATACACTGCTGTGGACAAACCGCATAACACGTACCACACAATATGCATGCATCATTAACATAATACCCGCCAACAGGAACATCCCCTTCACCAATTACAAAAGAGTCACGTTCAATACGGGCAGGATCACTGATATCAAAGAATTCTCCGCTACCCTTTTCAATACGAAATACTTCTAATATATCCCTTTTGTCTTCTGGATATATTTTTTGCATATACGTATTTTTCGCAAAAATCTCTTCTAATTTATCTTGTCCAATATTCAATACATTTCCACGAATCGTAATAGACTTCTTACCCAGAATCCCAGAAATCGACACATACTGTTGATCCATCAATTGCCCATACAACTCTTTCCCCTTAGCAGTCAAAAAATACACTGTCATTCCATCGCTCAACATCATATCAACAACCCTTGTAGAAGGTTTTCCATCTTCATCAAGTGTTGCTAATACGACACTATGCATATCCTCTACTAATTCTTTTAAATACTCTTTCTTTTCCATAACACTTCCTCACAATGATTATACGATTTTACACAATCTTTTCCTACGCACATCTTTTGCTTAACATTCATGTTCTATCTTAATTCATGTACCGAGGAGGAAAGAAATAGGTATGTCTATAAAAAAGAATATTTTAGCTAGTGCTATTGCACTAACAATGCTTGCGGGATGTAGTTCTTCAGCTTCTTCCCCAACAAGCTCAAATGGAACAAGCAGTAATTCAGACTTTGATTCTTCTAATGAAATCACAGTCATTTCTAGAGAAAGTGGTTCTGGAACAAGAGGTGCTTTCATTGAATTAACAGGTGTCGAAGAAAAACAAGGTGACAAAAAAGTTGATATGACAACAGATGATGCACAAGTTGTCAATAGTACATCTGTCGTATTAACAACTGTTGAAACAGATCCATATGCAATTGGATATGTATCTCTTGGAACACTCAATGACAAAGTCAAGGCAGTAAAAGTAGACGGTGCTGAAGCTACAGCTGACGCAATCAAAGCAGGAGATTACAAATTATCACGTCCATTCAATGTAGCCACAAAGGGTGAATCTGATAACGAAGTTGTAAAAGACTTCATGGCTTACATTCTCTCTGATGATGGACAAGCAATCGTATCAGACAATGGATATATTGCACTAGATGATACAAAACCATTTGAAGGTACACAACCTTCTGGGAATATCGTCGTAGGTGGTTCATCTTCCGTATCTCCATTGATGGAAAAACTCATCGAAGCATATCAGAAAGTTAACCCAAATGCTTCTATCGATTTACAAACATCCGATTCCACAACAGGTATGACAAGTTGCGCTGAAGGAAGCTATGACATTGGTATGGCAAGCCGTGAATTAAAACAAGAAGAATTGGATGAAGGTCTTGTAAATACAGTCATCGCAACAGATGGTATAGCAGTCATCGTCAACAAAGAAAATCCTGTAGATGGTCTCAGCAGTGATGAAATCAAATCCATCTATACAGGTGAGACAACATCCTGGGATGAAGTAAAGTAAAAATCATCATACTAGACTTCCTAGACAGGAAGTCTTTTTAGAAAGGCTATCATGCAGAAAAATAAACTCTTAGAAACTGGCATGAAATATGTATTCACAGTTGCTGCATGCTTCTCTATAGCAGCAGTTGCTTTGATATGTATCTTTTTGATCAGTAGTGGTATACCAGCTTTCAAAGCAATTGGCGTGTTTCAATTCTTATTTGGTACGTTATGGCGTCCAGGAAATGATATTTACGGCATCTTTCCAATGATCATTGGAAGTCTTTACGTAACTGCAGGCGCTATTCTCATTGGCGTTCCAATTGGCATCTTGACAAGTGTATTCATGACATATTATTGTCCAAAGAAGATCTATAAGCCTCTTAAAGCAGCTACAGAATTACTTGCGGGAATTCCTTCTGTTGTATATGGTTTTTTTGGATTGATCGTAATCGTTCCTGCTATTCGAAATTTTGAATTGACATTTCACATTGCCGGTAAAGCAAACTGTGTTCTTACAGCTTCCATTATCCTTGGCATTATGATCTTACCTTCCATCATTGGCGTCAGTGAATCTGCATTGCGTGCAGTTCCGCAAAGTTATTATGAAGGTTCACTTGCACAAGGTGCAACAAAAGAAAGAACAATTTTTAAAGTTATGCTCCCAGCAGCCTATTCTGGTGTATTAGCAGGCATCGTACTCGGCATTGGAAGAGCAATCGGCGAAACAATGGCAGTCGTTATGATTGCGGGAAACCAAACAAAAATTCCTTCTTCTATCTTTCGTGGCGTTCGTACAATGACCGCAAATATCGTCATGGAAATGGGATATGCTACAGGCTTACACAGAGAAGCGCTCATCGCTACAGGTGTCGTTCTATTTGTATTTATCCTATTTATCAATGCACTAGTTGCAGCTATTAAGAAAAAAGGAGGAGAACATGCATAATCATTTAGAAAAGCAAAAATATATTGGTTCCTCTATCCTGAAATTCCTCGTATACCTATGTTCAGCAATCCCTTTCTTGTTGTTAATATTCTTGATTGCATACATATTATTGAATGGTATTCCTCACCTCAACGCTGACTTATTTGCTTTGGAATACACGTCCGATAACGCTTCGGTCATTCCAGCACTTATCAATACGATCGTCATGACCGTTCTATCTCTACTACTAGCTGTCCCGATTGGCATTTTCTCAGCTATCTTTCTTGTAGAATATGCTAAACGCGGCAACAAATTAGTAGAAATCATCCGTATGACAACAGAAACACTACAAGGCATCCCATCTATCATCTACGGACTATTTGGTATGTTGTTCTTTGTGAATAAACTTGGATGGGGCTATTCTCTCATCGCAGGTGCTTGCACGTTAGCTATCATGATCCTCCCTCTCATCATGCGTACTACAGAAGAAGCACTCAAATCTGTTCCAGATCTATACCGTGAAGGCTCCTTTGGATTAGGTGCAGGAAAGCTAAGAACTGTATTTCGCATTGTATTGCCTGCTGCAATGCCTGGAATTCTAGCTGGTATTATATTGGCCATTGGGCGAATCGTCGGAGAAACTGCAGCATTGATCTATACAAGCGGTACAGTCGCAAAAGTTGCTGAAAGTTTGTTTAGACCTGGCAGAACACTTGCCTTGCACATGTATTTACTTTCTTCTGAAGGTTTATATATGGATCAAGCATATGCTACAGCAGTCGTATTACTTGTATTGGTTGTTGGAATCAATGCACTGAGTGCATATATTGCTAAAAAAATTGCAAAAGTATAGGAGATAGTATGAGTAAAATCAGTGTTAAAGACCTCAATCTTTTCTATGGTGACTTTCATGCTTTAAAAGACATCCATATTGAAATTGAGCCTAATGAAATAACCGCTTTTATCGGTCCATCTGGTTGTGGAAAATCCACGCTCTTGAGATGCCTAAACCGTATGAATGATCTAGTAGAAGACTGTAAGATCGAAGGACAAGTACTACTTGATGGCACAAATATTTATGACAAAAATGTAGATGTCAATTTACTCAGAAAAAGAGTTGGCATGGTATTCCAAAAACCAAACCCATTTCCAATGAGCATTTATGACAACATTGCATATGGTCCACGTACACACGGCATTCGCAATAAAGCACAATTAGACGAAATCGTTGAAAAATCATTGAAAAATGCTGCTATTTGGGATGAATGCAAAGACAGGCTTAAAACAAGTGCCTTAGGCATGTCTGGCGGTCAACAACAAAGACTCTGTATTGCACGTGCATTAGCATGTGAACCAGAAGTCATCTTGATGGATGAACCAACATCTGCACTTGACCCTATTTCTACAAGCAAGATAGAAGACCTTGTCCTAGAACTCAAGAAA
>CALBJM010000065.1 GCA_937893225.1 uncultured Erysipelotrichaceae bacterium
GCACTAGAATGGGCATACAATGCAGTATCATCGCAAAAAAATTCTAATAAAACAATTTGAATTTTTCATTTCAATCCACTATATTAATTCCACAACGTGTGGCATGTCTGCGTAAATCCAGTTGCAGAATACCATACGCTTTTTGTCAACTACCCACGGTCCAAGGACACGTGGGTTTCCTCGCCAGTTATTTTATGAAAGCAGCTATTATACAGATTTTGCGATAAAAGCATTCCGTATCTATTTGTGTATGATGGTATTGGCTTGCGTTAATAAAGCATGCTTATCTTCTTGCAGACAGTAGGCAAGGCATTAGAATCTACTTTACTTTCTATGTTTCGGGAAGTCGTATTTGGCGTTGGATTTGCATTGTTGCTGCAATTGTTCTTTGGTTTAGATGGAGTATTGTATTCTATGCCGGTGTCAGATATTTTGACCTTTATGATTTCATCCATTATCATTGTAAAAACATATCGACAATTACGTATAGAAAGCGAATGTAACAAAGAAGCATTATGATATTTCACTAAAAAAAGATCCCCTAAAGTTTGATTCAACTTTTTGGAGATCTTTTTTCTTACGATCGTTATGTAATCAATACTGTGGCATTGCTGCTGGAGCTGGTGCTTCCTTTTCAGGAAGATCTGCAACTGCAGCTTCTGTTGTAATAAACAAGCCAGAAATACTTGCTGCATTTAACAATGCTGAACGCGTAACCTTAGTAGGATCAATGATACCCTTAGCAAACATATCGACCCATTCACCAGTTTTAGCATTGAAACCAATATTTTCTTCCTTTGCCAACTGCTGATCAAGAATTTCATTTCCATCATAACCAGCATTTTCAGCAATTTGCATAATTGGGCACTTCAAAGCTTCCATAACTACATTGATACCACGCTGTACATCAACAATTTCGTCTTTCAATGTATCCTTAACAGCCTTATATGCCTGTAACAATGCAAGACCACCACCAGTTACTACACCTTCAGCAACTGCAGCCTTTGTAGCATTCAATGCATCTTCAATTCTCAATTTCTTGTCCTTCAACTCTGTCTCAGTTGTAGCACCAACCTTGATCAAAGCTACGCCATTTGTTAACTTACCAAGTCTTTCCATTAATTTCTTCTTATCATAGTCAGACTTTGTATTTTCAATTTCGCGTCTAATAGAAGCAACTCTTTCTTCTACAACGCTCTTTTCACCTGCACCATCAATGATCGTTGTCTTATCTTTTCCAACAACAACTTTCTTTGCAGAGCCAAGATCACTGATCTTCATATCCTGTAAATTCTGATTCAAATCTTTTGCAAAGAAGTTAGCACCAGTCATTGCAGCAATATCTGCAAGCTGATTTTTAGCATTATCACCAAAGCCAGGAGCCTTTGTAGCAACAACGTTGAAAGTACCACGTAACTTATTGATAATCAAAGTAGACATAACTTCATTATCAAAATCATCTGCAATGATCATCAAAGCCTTATTACTCTTAACAACTTCTTCCAATACAGGCAAAATTTCTTGAATAGTGTTGATCTTTTGGTCAGTTACCATGATCAAAGGATTTTCCAAAGTAACTTCGTTCTTTTCACGATCTGTTACCATGTATGGAGAAATATATCCCTTGTCATACTGCATACCTTCTGTCATCTCTAAAGAAGTTTCAAAAGATCTAGATTCATCAACATTGATAACACCATCATTACCAACTTTTTCCATTGCTTCTGCAATGATAGAACCAATTTCTTCAGAACCAGATGAAATCGTAGCAATATTCTTTACATCATCATTTGTTGTAACCTGATGACTCTTTTCAAGAAGCTTATCTGCTACAGCATGTGCTGCCTTTTCAATACCTTCTCTCATCAATACTGGATTAGCACCCTTATCTACGGCTTTTAATCCATTAGAAATCATAGCTTGTGTAAGAATCGTAGCTGTTGTTGTACCATCACCAGCAAGTTCATTTGTATTATTTGCTGCTTCATATACAAGCTTAGCACCCATATTTTCAAACTTGTCTTCTAGTTCAATTTCCTTAGCAATCGTTACACCATCATTTGTGATAATTGGTGAACCATAGCTCTTTTCAAGAACAACATTTCTGCCTTTAGGACCTAATGTAACCTTAACTGCATCAGCAAGCTTATTTACGCCATTGAGCATTCCATCTCTAGCATCTTTTGCATATTTAATATCTTTTGCCATAGTACATTACCTTCTTTCTTTTATTCAACGACAGCCAAAATATCTTCAGCCTTAATAATCAAATATTCTTTACCATTATCTTTAACTTCTGTTCCAGAATATTTCTTATATATAACATGTTGAGATTCCTTCAAATCAACTGGAACAAGCTCACCTTTATCATTTGTTTTACCTGGTCCAACTGCTACAACGATACCATGACTAGGTTCGTCCTTAGCTTCT
>CALBJM010000066.1 GCA_937893225.1 uncultured Erysipelotrichaceae bacterium
TTGGTCAACAATTACCACTCAGTGATATTGTTGAGCTTGATGTCGTAGAAACGAAATTTGATGTGGAAAATAAGAAAGTATCAGGTTGTATTGATATTTTAGATGTTCGCTTTGGCTCATTATGGACATCTATTTCTAGAGAAGATTTCTACAAGCTGAATCCAGAATTTGGAAAACGCTATGAAGTTTCTATCTATCATGACACAATGCTAGCTTATCAAAACCAAGTTGTTTATCAGCACTCTTTTGCTGAAGTACCTGTAGGCTCTCCATTGTTATATATCAACTCTGTATATCGTGTTGGCATTGCTATCAACCAAGGAAGTTTTGCTAGAGCATATAATGTCGGTACTGGTAATAATTGGCATATTGCCATACGTGCTATTGATTAAAGGTTGTTTAGGCAACCTTTTTTCATGGTATAATACGCACTATAGTGTATTGCAGATTTCTAGTATTGTCTGGAAAAATTAAAACTTGATACGTATTGAAAGTTATAAAAGTGATTTGCAGAGATATAAGGAAGAGTGACATGAAACAAGAAAAAAGTTGTGGAGCAATAATCTTTGATTCGAAAAATGATGATGCAAAAGTGCTTGTTATACAACAAGCTGATGGACATTGGTGTTTTCCCAAAGGGCATGTAAAAAAGGGAGAAACAGAGCATGACACAGCGTATCGAGAAATCAAAGAGGAAACTGGTTTAGATGTCAAATTTGAGAGACAGTTTCGCAGTGTTATAAATTATGCAATCACACACAAATGTGAAAAAGAAGTTGTCTATTTTATAGCATATGAAATTGGCGGTAAAGAAAGAATGCAAAAAGATGAAGTAAGTCATATGTATTGGTGCAAGCCGATGATTGCATTGGGATGCCTTACGTACGAAAATGATGCAGAGTTACTTAAGGAAGTTATCAAATATAGGAATTTAAAATGGTAAAAATAGGTACAATACGTGCAATATCAAGTAAAGAACAAATTGTGAGTTTATCACATTCTGATACAGATGCATTTGTTTACACATATTATTTAGAAAATGATTGTGTGCATATTTCGATAAAACACTATGAAAATCTAGAAGATACTTTTCATGATATTGCATTTTTTACTGAATGGCATACAAAGAGGATACATCCTAAAAAAATAGTTATTCATACACCTAATACACTGCATAAAGTGTTATATCAAAATGGATATTATCCAAAAGGCAAGGTATATCAAAGACTTCTTGATCCTGAGCGCCTATTAGTAAGAGATAGTGTTTTTGATGAAGAAGGATATATCATAGATCAAGGTGATATGTCATGTATTCCATTTGGTTGGTTTGATACGGCTAGAAAGGGATGTGGATGGATCGCTGCATATAATTTGTTGAAAGCAAATGGAATTGCGTTAAATATGTCAGATGTTCGTCACGATCTAGAACAACATGCTTTACTAGGAAAAGTATTTGGGCAAGAGGTTTTGTGGCTTGTTTTATATTTAAAAAAGAAGGGACTTAGTGTAAACTTGTCAATGCCTGGTATACAAGGCTGTATAAATGCAAGTCATCATTGTAATACAGGAATATTGGCATATATGCATACGCGTGGTGCACACTATGCAATGTTTTCATCTTGTGAAAATGGAAAAGTACATTTTTACAATGCAGAATACAAAAGAAAACATCATGTAGAAGATATGTCATCTTTCCTTACACAACACTGCATTTTACATGGATGCTTTATAATTGCATGCGAAAAGAGGTAGTATGATCAATACAATCGTTAATATAGAAGAAATACGCTATACACCTAAAGAACCTGGACATTTACTTGAAAGCAT
>CALBJM010000067.1 GCA_937893225.1 uncultured Erysipelotrichaceae bacterium
GACGTATAACGACTTTTTCTCCATGAATCGTTGGCAAAGTACTTAAACGCAAATCAATAATTTTTCCACCACGACTAAACTGAGCACGACCATCTTGTGGAATTCTGTGCTCTGTAATATTCATTTCAGCCATGATCTTAAAACGAGAAATAACAGCTTCCTGCAGCTGCTTTGGAATCGTTAAGATTTCATTCAATCTGCCATCTACACGAATACGCACAAGCATATCATTTTCACGCGGTTCTACATGAATATCAGAAGCCTTTTCAGCAATACCACGCTCCAAAATAGAATTGACTAATTTTACAGTTGGTGCAGCACTACTCTCATCTTGGATCTTACTTTGTTCTGCCAATTCTTCAACAGTACCAGTCAATCCACGTTCTTCCTTCATTTGCGCAATGGCAATAGAAGCACCTTCATTTTCATATAACACAGAAATAGCACGATCGATAGCATCAGAATAAGCAATATATGGCTGCACTTTATCACGTGTGATCTGTTTGACCATTTCCAATCCTTGGAAGTTAAGTGGATCTTCCATCGCCAAAACCAATGTACCATTTTCTTTTCTCACAGGTACGACATGATACTTTACCGCAATGTTCTTAGGTACGACACTTGCCATATATGGATCGATTTTTGTTTTGTTCAAGTCAATAAAATCGATACCAAGCTGCATACGCAAAACTTCAATCAATTGTGTTTCATTAATAAAACCATGTTCTACTAGAACTGCACCAAGTCTTTTCCCAGTACCCTTTTGTAAAGCAACAGCCTCATCAATTTGTTTTTCTGTTAAAACACCCGCATCAACGAGCATCTCACCAAGTCTTTTATTTTTCATCTCAAACCTCCTGCTCGTCAATTACTATTTGCATCATCTTCTACGATCAAACCATTTGTATTATCCGCACCATCTATTGTTTCAAAAAATGTTACAGACATAGAAACACTCACATTATTCGATGTATCTACACTATCTGTATTTCCACCATTGATAGACATCGTTGAAATTACACAACGATACTTCAAATTCGCTATACCATTCACAATATTCTCTGCTTCACTATAGGAAGGCACTTGTACAGTAATATCCGCATTTCTTCTAACAATATTGTCAGTTAAATACGGTTCTTGCCAATTAATAGAAACATTTGAAGCACTAGCAAAAACACCAGCCAACGCATCAATTTCATTTGCTAAATTATTATACACAGCCACTTCACCACTAGAAACACCCTCATGTGCATCAATATACTCCTGCATATGTTTCATTTTAGAAGCCTTTGCACTCAATACAGTCACTTGTTCCTGTACATTCGTTGTATCGTACTGCTTCAAAGCTGTCTGATAATTTTTATACACCACTTGATAATAGAAGATGCCCAATGCCAATACTGCTGCTACAAATACTAACACTGTCTCACGCAATGTAAACTTATGATTCAACACTAGTTGACACCCCCTTCTTCATTCTTGCAAGTAATTTCAATCGTCGCAGAAACAAGACTACTATCCTGACTATCCGGAACTGTACTAGAAACCGTAACATATGTCGTACGATCATCTTTTTGTAGAATGTCCACAACTCTAGAAACCGTATTCAAATCTGTTAAACCTGTATAAACACTTACTTTCTCATCTTGCACATTGATATTGCTCACAGCAACATTTGGAATAATGTCTTCATCAATCAACTGTAATACTTGTGGACGATTCAAACAAAACTTCTCTGAATCAGATAAGAAAGAACCAACCATAGAATTATACTTTTCTTCTACACTTGTATAATTCTCTAATTCTTTATTTAATGCAGCCAATTGTTCATTGCTCGTCGCATATGCTGCCTGCAAATCACTCGTCTTATTCACAAAATCAATCACCCCAAACTTTGTAAACAACGCCAAACAAATAAGAAACACGCCAAACACGATCAAACTTTTACGATTCGATGCTGCTTCTTTATCTACCACAAAGTTCATTGTTTTCTTTGTAGGATAACTATCTTTCTTCAATTGAATCTCTTTGGAGAATACACCCTTTTTCTTTTCACTCATGTTCTTACTCCTCACAAGCACCATATGCTACAAGTGCATTCATTACATCTTCATCTGAACTAATTGGAGAAACATTTAAACTTACCGCATCGCGAATCGATTGCACCAATGGTTCAATATGATAACCACCACCATAAAAGAACAAAGACTCCAATGTATTCTCTCTATTTTCATATGTATAAAAGTTAATAGCGCGCATGATTTCTGTCGCAATATAATCATAGGAATCTTGCATCTTAGCATGATGTACCACATCATCTTTATTATTCTTTAAATATGACAATGCAATATGCTTATCACAAAACAACACTTCACTCACAATATCTAATAAATGAGAAACACCAACATCAATACTTCTACCAGTATCATACATACCATCATGATACATATCGATTCTTGTGTGATTATACCCTAATTCGACTAATGCTATATCCCCATGCTTTTCTGTTAATATCGAAGAAATCGCAAGTCTTCTTGGCAATGCTTTCACCAACTTTAAACCAGCTTTCTTACACATTTCACTATACTTATCTATCAATTTCTTCGTACAAGCAGCAACTAATAATTCCATGTCTTTTGGACTACCACTCGCATCTGTAATATAACGAATGAGCGCATAATCATACAAATAACTATCTGAATCATTACCTACAACATTTGTAAACTCATATGGCAAATTCACACGCAACTGTTTCTCAGTCATAAAAGGCATTGTGATTTTATTGAAATAGATTTCATTATCTGGCAACACAATTGCACACTTCTTCGTACGAATACCATTCTCTTTTAACGCATCACGAATCACTTCACTCATACCATCATATGCAATAAAAGTATCACCATCAAAAACATTATCCGGTGTATCTAATACAACACAATGCTCACCATCCACTAATTTTATACAACCTGTTCCAATATCTATACCTAACAGTTTTTTTGCCATACTCTATTCCTCACAATCCCAACAACCCAAGATACCAACTCACAAAACTAGCACCACACAACAACGAAATATATGTAGCTGCACTAATTGCAGGCCCAAAAGGTATTTTATTCTTATGCAACACAACTACCATTATAAGCCCAATGACACACGCTAATATGATATTAAACAAAGAACCATACAAACCAAGATACAAACCAACCACGAAGAACAATTTGATATCTCCTCCACCCATGGACTCTTTCTTTAACACACGATCCATCACTAAGGACAACAATAATATAGCTGAAGCAACAACAATTCCAGCAAGCAATCCATCCCAACTAAAGCTAAAGATCACCCACCAAACAATACCAAACACGATAAATCCATCCGGTATTTCATAACTCTTCAAATCAGACAATGACAATCCATATAAACACGCACACAACCCTAAATCACGAACTAACACAAGATCCAATGTACCATGTACACAAACCATCACACTAAACAAAACACCAAGTACTACTTCACTAACAACATACCAACCAGACAACTTTGTCCCACAATACCTACACTTTCCTTTTAGAAAAATATAAGAAAACACAGGAAACAAATCCAATACACCTAAGGTATGCCCACACACATCACACTTACTCCTACCAGTCCACCACTTCTCATGCGCTATGATCCTATCACTCACACAATTCAAGAAGCTGCCAAACACACTACCAAGAATAAATGCCACAACAATACAATACACTGCAATTAATGAACTCTCATAAATACTCATTCACTACCTCCAGTCCACCATATGTCAATATTCCCATTGTTCACTCTAACCTCAAGCACCATTTTACCAACTTCACCTACGTAACTCTTACCATTTACACTAGGATTAGCAGAACTATTGTACCCTTTTGGCTTAGAAGCCACAATCGTATTAGAAACACTATCGAAATACCCTATATACCCTTGGGAAGTATGATGTACACAACTTCCATCACTATTCCCGCAATTATTCACAGGACAATTCACACCATTCAAACTATTCACTTTCGCTACACTCTCGCAAGTATTTACATACCCACCATCATTACCACTACTCATATGAATATCTAGCCAACCATATGCACTACCAACAAGAAACACAACTTCCACACCAATACACAACAAAGCTATGATTTCTATCAAACTCATACGTCCTTTATTGTTCATGATGGTGTACCTCCTAAGCTTATTGTATTAATCGAAAGTGCACGAACAGTAAATGTATTGTCTATATACGCTTCCGTATCATCGTTTGCTCCTATTGCTAGATTCACAACAAAATACCCACTCTTTTTATCATCCGTTGTTGGATGATATTTGATTGTTGCTTTTGCGCCTAATCCATCCGTATAGCTCATTTTTCCTAGCATACGATTAAACTTTGTACCTGTACCTATCGCAAGCTGCCCATATTCATTCTTAGATGCTATCTTATTTTCATCACTATCACTTTTTAATACATATAGATTTGTTGGATCATCTTCAATTGCATATGTAACGGAGAAAAAAGAATTCACCGCATAATCACCATCTGTGCTTACTTTACTTGTATCAATATCTACATTTTTGGAATACTTTAATTCATTTGTCAAAAGACTCTCTAATGAAGTATACAATTGTTGTGCAGCTGAAATTCTCATAGAACGCTTATATTGTCTTGTTCCAACAACTACACCATTGACTAATCCAGCACTCACTAAACCAAGCAAAAGAACCGTACATAACATTTCTGTTAATGTAAAGCCTTTGCTTATTCTACGTGTTTTTCTTTTGATAAACTTACTTTGCATTCTTATACCTTTAATAGAAATAATACCCATTTTCACCAGATGATTTTTTTATTGTCACAACATTTCCTGAAACAGAGCCATCATTGTGTTTAATAGACAAATGCCAATTTGTATTCGTTGCATTTTGACGAATATCAAAATTTCGTATCAAGCCATTTGCTTTTTTATTTACACGCCCTGCCGCTATAATACTTGTTTGCAAAGCAATAAATGCAATTGCTACAATAACTACAGAAATTAAAGTCTCCGTAATCGTTTCACCCTTTTTATTAAGCATTACTATCTCCTTTAGCAGATATTTCATCAAAATTCCAAACAACTTGATTATCACTTGGTTTCGTCAAGTTAAATCTCACATATTCTCGATTTCCATCTGTATCTCCATCAACAGTCAGAGTGAAAACAACTTTACCAACATTTCCATCAGAAGTATTCAAATTATTAATAATCTCATATTTTGCAAGAATTGTTTTTAATTTTGAGCCACTAACTTGAAACATTAACTTTCCGTTTGCTTGACCACTATTAGGATTATTACAAATTTCTTCTGAAATCTGTTTGATTTCTTGCGTAAATATTCCATAATCCACTTCAGAACACACATATGCATTATTCCCATTTTTTATTAAATTAACTGTTCTAGGTATATTATCTTTTAAAAGCAATGCTGCTGAATCCAACAAAATCGAATTCTGTTCATTGTATTTTTTTGAATGTGTTCTTTTAACAGCTGTCACACTAGCTGAAACCATTGTCACAGAAACCATCGTAACAACGATCAATAACAAAAGAGCAAAAAGAATGGAGACACCATTTTCACTCTTTAATTTATTTTTAACGACTTTCATAGTATCTCCACCTTTCTCTATTCTATCGTAGGAATTTCTGCCTCATTATCTATGACTGATTCTTCATTTTCAACTGCAATTTCTTCATCTAATTGAACTTCATCACTCTGTGGATGATCATATGTCCATGTATCATCACCATCCACTATAGAAATCAGATACCAACTTCCTCTTGTTAGTTTGCCAATTTCATCATTTTCTATTTCTTCTTTTGTCCAAAGATAAGAATACAAATGTACTTGACTATTATTCTTATCTGCCATTCCAGCAAATTTGAAACCACTATTTTCAATTGCACTATAATTGTGCAATGAAACTAACGGATATGACCCAGTCGCATTGGCTTCTTTTGCATAGATTTGCATACCTGCTGTAGCATTTTCAATAGCACGAACATAGTGTTCATCACTCAATAATTCATCACCATCAGATACCAAAGTTGCAGTATATTTCACCCAACGAGGATGCAATACGACAGAGTGAGAGTTGAGTTGTAATTTTCCATCAGCAACAAAACCATCAACGTTTCCATTTACAACTTTGCCATCTGCTTCAAGAACTTTTTGTTGTTCAGATGTAATTGTACCATCATCATTTTGTACATCTACATCTCCATACCAACCTTCCAGTACATATCCATCATGTTCAAATACATCATCTTTTGAATGATCTTCTAACACTGAAATTGTTATATTTGAAGAACCATTCCCTGTATCAACACCTTGTACAGATTGTGCAACCTCTACAAAATTCTGTGAATCATCATTGTAACCAAATCGAATTTGATAAGGATAATTCACTTCAACATTTGACAAGGACAACAAATACTGAATCGTATTACCATCTGCAAGAACTCTGTTATATGTAACTCTCAATTGTGGCTCTTGCATCAATATTGTAGGATCAACACCACTTGCATCTACCGTTACAGGCAAGTACTTATAATCACCAGAAGATACAATATGTGATGCTCCTCCGAAGTTTACAATACAATTTTCAAGTACAGACTCCCCATTCACTACATCACCAGAAAGTGCATTGTCTTGTAAGGCTTTTTCAAGAATATCAGAATCAGATGCTTCATATAAATAATATATAGACTTTGTATAATTTGGTTTTGTGAAATCCGTATAGAAATTAATATCAGAACCACTTACATTTGTTACATCATCATCTTTATAAGCCGCTTCATTAAACACTGTATTATTAGATAAACCAATAAAATACAATTTTTTAATAGACATACGTACAGAGAAAGAATACTCTTCACCATTATATTGATAGGATGCTTTAGCAGTTACCGTAGCATTAACACCTGCACCAGTCACATTACAAACTCTATTTGTTCCATCATCTGAAATCTCAGCAATAGCATCCCCTTCAGAAGAATAATCTGTTGATACACTACTACTCCACAACATATTCTCATGCAAAGCATAATCTCTATTACCATCTGTAGATTTAGCATTCAAAATGAATGTTGCCTGGTCCTCATTCCCTAAAACAACCGTATTTGATTGATGTTCAGGATCTGCTCTGTTATATGCTGAAAGGTTAAGATTAGCAGTAACATTTACCGTAAAGTCTTGTTCACTATCATCACCCCATTTAGCAATGATCTTTGCTGAACCAACTTTCAAAGCCTTAATTGTTACTATGAAATCTCCATCGTTATTTTTTTCGATTTTTTCTACTTGAACGTATGGATTATCTTTTCCATCAATTTGTTCAGCTGCTACAGAAAGATTATCTAGTGTATCTCCATTTTTAAGGAGAGTAAATGTTTTTCTAGCAAAACCATCACTATCATCCATATTGTTGAAGATATCAATCGTATCTGTACCATTCTGCCAATATGCACCACTAAATGGCCAACTACCATAATGCACATTCACTTTACTTGTTCCACTTCCTTGTCGAATAACTGTAGGAAATGGATAGTTCTTTCCATTTAAAGCTGTTATACCCGTATTGAAACTATACTTACCAGGTATTGCAACCTCTTCATTATTGTTTCTCTTTTCAACAGAGGCAACCCAATCAAATTGATCTCCTAAAGCATCTTTAAATCCTTGTTGAGTCATTGCAGAATAGGATTTCTTTTCTTCTGTATTAATAGTTATTCCATTACCAGAATCATAATTGGATAATACTTTACTCACCCAATTAGCATACCCAAGCTTCATATTCTGAAATTCTGTACTTTCTTTGTTGTTATTCAATGCAAGATCATATGCACTTTGTCCATCTCCATACTTATCATCTTTAAAGTGATATTTCGGTAAATCTGTTTTAAAGTTTGCACTTTGTTCAGAGTAATAC
>CALBJM010000068.1 GCA_937893225.1 uncultured Erysipelotrichaceae bacterium
ATAAAAATCCGATACCTAGACCACAAATCCAAGTAACAAAGAAAATGAGAAAATTGTCTTTAAGATTACGATTGACACGCCAGAGAATCAACATTCCACTACCTGCATTTACAAGCAAACCAGCACAAATTGCTGGAAAAGTGATAACACCTTCTAAATACATTGTGGTCAAAAGAATGGAAGAAGCACAACTTGGAATCATTCCTACAAGAGATGAAAAGAGAACAGACTTGTTAGGATGAGAAATGATGAAGTTATACAGTGTGTCTTGACCAATCCATTCAACGATACCGTTAAAAATAAGTGTAATAACCAATAGCCATATTGTGACTTGGAGCGTATGCATGATACTACTGTAGAGAATACCGTGAGAATGATCGTCATGTTCTGCTTCACAGAATTCATTGACATTGATCGTTCTGTGTTTAGAAATAACATCTATGAGATAACCGCATGTAATACCAGCAATTAGTTTGATGAGCAATACTGGCCATATTTTAGAAAATGGGGTTTGCATGCTGATCATGATCGACAGCATTTCATCAGAACTTGCTAGATATACAGCTACCAATGTGCCTGCAGAGATAACACCTGTTGCATATAATGAGGATGCTGCTCCCGCGAATCCACAAGTAGGCAATAATCCAAAAATCGTTCCTGCTAATGGATTTAAATTTCTGTGTTTTTCTAAGAAGTGTTCCATTTTATGTCCAGTTTCTTGTTCCATCCATTCAAGGAATAAATAGATAACAAATAGGAAAGGAACGATTTTGATTGTATCAATGAGTGTGTCTAAAATAATATCAATAATTAATTCCAAAGTATTTTATCCTCCAAACCATCTGTGTAGATGACATTATAGTCACCAACTGTTTTATATTTTTCATTTTGCGTTTTGTCTTTTTCCACGATCCATATAGCTTCTGCTGGGTTACCTGTTTTTTCGGTATATGTTTGCAACAATTTCTTTCCATCTTCAATGGACATAGTAAACAAAGCAGTTGACAAACAGTCTGCAGCACCTGAATCTTCTGTAAGAATAGAAACGGAACGATAATAACGAGCAGGATACATTGTAGATGGATCTACGATGTGCGGATAAATATTTCCGTCTTCTGCTTTGTAATATCTTTCGTAATCGCCACTTGTAACAATGCTTTCTGCATTTGAGAAAGAAAGTACAACGAGACCATTTGCATATTTTCCTTCAGGATCAGTGATTCCCACAGACCAATTTCCGTCTTTTTTTTCACCTAATAGGCGAATATTTCTTCCGACATTTAAAATTCCCGAAGTCATGCCTGTATCTTGCATTGTTTTGGCACATAATTCTGTCGCATATCCTTTGGCAATACCACCAACATCTAGGGAAACATCTGGATTGGTAATATAAACTGTGTTAGCTTTATCGTCAATTTCGACGTATTCCCATCCTTTATTCTTAGCTGCTTTTTCGAGTTCTTCTTTAGATGGGACCTTACCTAATTTTCCTTCTTCGTTTAAAGCAATGCCTTCTTCTCGATAAGTGTGCCAAACTTTTAATAATGCACCAATCGTGATATCAAATTCTCCATTTGACCATTCATAGAAATTTTTTGCTTCTTTTAATAAGCTAATGATGACAGGATCAACTTCAACTGGTTTGATACCTGCATTGTCATTGATCGTTTTTAAGTTATTTATACCGTCATATGTGTTATAGATATCAAAAAGCTGAGTGTAATTTTGGAGTTGCTTTTCACTTGTTTTGAAGTGAGATGCTGCCAATTCTTTATTTGTTGTGTATTCTTTGAATGAGAATACTGTGTCAAATACTTCTTCCATAGAAGTATTGGAATAAGAATCTGCTACTGTTGAAGCTGCAGATTTTTGTGCTTTTGTTGCACAACCCGTAAGTAGACAGATTGTCAAAATCGTATTCAATATAATATTTTTCTTTTTCATAACGATTCGTATTGTATCACGAGGTTGCAAAGTCGCCAAACACTTCGATTTATGCTCAATTGTTCATATTTAATGCTGATAAACTTTGTGAAAAAATTACTTTGCTTATACAAGAATGAATATTTGGAATAGTGTGATATTTAATGGTAGAATAAGGGTGTTTTGTTAGGAGGATAGAACAATATGTCATTGTTTACAGGTCCGATGCACTATCACCTGAATGGACATAAAGATTTAACGATGGATAAAGATGTTTTAAAATCCATCGATCCTGATTATGTCTATATACCACTTATCAATGGTAATGCCCCTTGCACACCATTGGTTAAGATTGGTGATGAAGTGAAAGTCGGTACAAAGATCGCAGAAAGAAACGATCGATTCTATCTGCCAATTTTCTCTCCAGTATCTGGAACAGTTACTGCAGTAGAAAAGTTCATGACATCTGGCATGGCACAGGCAGATCACTTAAAAATCCAGAATGATCATAAGCATACAGCAGAAAGAGCATTTGCTGCATTTGATTACGAAAAAGCTAGCTGGGAAGAGTTGCTCGATTTTGTAAAGAATGCTGGTATGTTAGGTCTTGGCGGAGCAGGTTTTCCAACATATGTCAAATATATGAAGCCTGAAAATGTTGACTTGTTTGCGGTAAATGCGGTGGAATGTGAACCGTATCTTACAGCAGACTATAAAAACATTGAAGAAAATCTTTCTTTGTTGAAGACGGGTACATTGGCTCTTTTTAAGCTTTCAAAGGCTAAGAAGGGTTGTATCGCAATCAAGGAAGACAAGAAAAAGCAGATTGAAGATTTGCAGAAAACATTTGCTGGTACACCCATTGAAATTCGCACAGTTCCAAACTTATATCCAATGGGCTGGGAACGTACATTGGTATATGAATTAACAGGCAAGAGATATAACATGCTTCCTATTGAAGCTGGTATGATCTTGAACAATGCTTCCACAGCAATTGCTTTGGGGAATGCTATTGATAATGGCATGCCAATTACACATAAGTATGTGACGGTTTCTGGTGATGCATTGAAAGATCCTAAGAACGTGTATGTTCCAGTAGGAACAAAGGTACATGAAATTATTGAAGCTGTTGGTGGATATAAAGAAGGTATCGACAATGTTCTTTTGATTGCTGGTGGTCCAATGATGGGCAAGACAATTCCAAATGATCAGTTTGTTATTGCTCCGCAGAATAATGGAATCACAGTTATTGAAAATAAGGAAAAGGATGAAGTTGCATGTCTGCGTTGTGGAAAGTGTACAACAACATGTCCTTCTGGTTTGCAGCCAGTGCGCATTGCAGCTGCTGGCAAGAGCAGAGATGAAGCAGCATTGAATAAACTACATGTAATGGATTGTATTGAGTGTGGTTTGTGTACATTTATTTGTCCATCTAAGATCGATGTTACAGAAAATGTAAGACGTGCTAAGAATTTCATTCGATTACAGGGAGGTAAAAAATAAATATGAAGTTCACATTTAAACCTTCTCCAAACTATCGTAATGAGCAGTCTACAACAGATATCATGCGTATTCTTACGATTGCACTTTTATGTGTTCTTGTATTTTCAGCAGCATGGTATGGTATGAGATTCGGCGGTGCGTATGCCTTACGTATTGTATTGATGGCAGTGAGCGCTGTTGCTGCAGCGTTATTGAGTGAAGGAATCTATTTTAAGTTAACAGGTTCTAAGAATATTTTGCATGATATTTCTCGTTCTTATGGATGGGTTACAGGTATCATTATTGTTTTGATTACAAAGATCGATGTGAGCTATTATGCAATTTTTGTAGCAACTGTTATTGCGGTTGTATTTGGTAAGCTCGTATTTGGTGGCTTTGGTCAAAATATCTTCAATCCTGCAGCTTTTGGCGAAGCATTGATCATGAATAGCTTTGGATCTTCTGTAGATGCAAATGTTACAAGTGAAGTATTGTCTGGTGCAACACCTTTAACTAGCATGGCAACACAGGGATGGGCTTCTGGACAGAGCGTTATTTCCGGTGTCATTACTGATTTTGGTGGCGTTAGTTCCATGTTGCTTGGCAACTATGCAACTGTAATTGGTGGTAGTTGTGCTTTATTGCTTTTGATCCTTTGTGCATGGTTGATCTATATGAAAGTTATCGATGCAAGACTTTCTATTACATATTTTGTAACAGTATTTATTGTGTCATTGATTACTGGTTTCTTCCATGGTTCTGGCATCGAATTTGCGGTATTTAACTTATTGGTTGGTGGTGTTTTATTCTGTGGCGTGTTTATGATTACAGATCCAGTTACAACACCTGTATCTGATGCTGGTAAGATCTTATTTGCTGTTTGTGCTGGTTGTTTAACATTGATCATTCGTTGGAAGGCTTCTTTACCAGATGGAGCATTATATTCCATCTTGTTGATGAATATGTTTACTCCAGCAATTGATAAGCTTTGTGATGGCTCTCAGATCAAAGATATCAAGAAGATTGTTCGAAATGTAGCAATTATTTCTGCAGTTTCTGTTGTGATTACAGTTCTTGTTGGTGCAACATTAAAGAATCCAAGTGAAAGTGCTGCAGCAAATAGTCATGAAACAGCTGTTGTTGAAACAGTGGATATTGGATAAGGAGGAGAAATATGGATAAGAATTCAAGTATGTATAAAACGGTTCTCCTCGGTGTAGTTAGTGCATGTGCAGGTTTGCTTTTATCTGCAGTGAATGCTTTGACAGCACCAGTAATTGCTGAAAACTCATTGAAGCAAGTGCAAGCAACTTTGGAAACATTCTTTCCAAATGGTTCATTTGAAGATGTAACAGATAAGTACAAGACAGATGATACTGACTTGATTGATGGTGTTTATGAAGCAGATGGTGAAGGGTATGTCTTTACATTACATAACACTGGTTATTCTTCAGATGGATTCAAGTTTGCTATTGCATTTGACAATGATGGAAACATCGTTGGATATGAAGGCTTGGAGAACTCTGAAACAGCAGGTAAAGGTGATAGAGCGTTCAAGGATGAATACAAAGATCAAGTTGTTGGTTTGACCTCAACAGATTCTATGCCATTGATTTCTGGTGCAACTATTACAACTAAGGCTGTTGGAGCTGCTGTTACACAAGCAGAAGAAGTATACAACAAGATCGTTGGTATTGATTTTGATGCGGATGCTGCTGCAAGTGCTGCAGAAAATGCTTCACCTAAGAGTGATGCAACATGTACAGATAATGGTGATGGTACTTATGCATGTAAGGCAACTGGTGCTATGGGTGAAAATACAGCAACTGTAGAAATCAAAGATGGCAAAGTTGTTAAGGTTAGTGATCTTGAAGGCGCTGATAAAGATGATTACATGGATGATTGGTTTGATGATCTTTCTATGTTTGATGGTGTGTCTAGTGCAGATGAAGTTGATACATTGTCTGGTGCTACAGGTACAAGTAATGCGGTAAAGGGAATGGTTCAAGCTGCTCTCGATATGGCAAATGGTAATACATCAGCAACAACAGATGAAAAGTCTGATGATAGTGATGATGCAACTTGTACAGATAATGGTGATGGTACATATGCTTGTAAAGCAAAAGGTTTTGCAGGTGAACTAACAGCTACTACGATTGGTGTTGAAGATGGTAAGATCACTTCTGTTAAAGATTTGAAGGGCGACGACGATGGCGATGGTGTTGGAGATGATTGGTTCAAAGATTCTTCTAGCCTAGAGGGTGTATCTAGTGCGGATGATATTGATGGATTGTCTGGTGCAACATTCACGACAAACGGTGTCAAAAATATGATCTCTGCAGCATTGAAGGCTGCTAAGTAAGGAGGAGAAAAAATGAGTGAAAATAAAACAAAGAAACGTGGCTTCTTCTCTAAGATGATTACAGATAATCCAGTATTTGGATTGTATCTTGGTATCTGTTCTACATTGGCTATTTCTACGTCAATTAACAATGCACTTGGTATGGGTGCTGGTGTAATTTTCGTTCTTGTATTAAGTAACGTGGTTGTAAGTTTGCTTGCTCCAATTACACCGGATGATATTCATATTCCAGTGTATATCGTTGTTATTGCTACATTGGTAACAATTTTACAGATGTTCTTAAATGCATATGCAGTGGATTTGTATACAGCATTAGGTGCATTCTTGTCATTGATCGTTGTTAACTGCATCATTCTTGGTCGTGCTGAAGCTTTTGCTTCTTCACACAATGTAAAAGAATCTGCAATGGATGGTTTGATGATGGGTATCTCTTATACGTTGTCACTTGTTGTTATGTCTTTGATTAGACAGATTCTTGGTACAGGTGTTCTCGAATTGACAAATCCATTTGCTGGATCAGCAGTTATCTTTTCTGTTCGATTGATTCCTGAACAATTTACAATCCCAATGTTTACTGGTGAAACAGGTGCATTCTTTACATTTGCGGTACTTGCAGCGCTTGTAGCTATTTATAAGAACAAGCTTGCTGAAGAAGAAGCTGCAGCTGCAAAAGCAGCAAAGATTGCAGCTGCCAAAGAAAAAGCAGCTAAGGCTGCAAAAGCAAAGGAGGCAGCATAATATATGAATATCTTAGCTTTATTCATTAGTGCAATGTTGATCAATAACATTGTATTGACGAAATTCTTGGGCATGTGTCCATTTATGGGTGTTTCTACACACTTGGATTCTGCTATTGGTATGGGAGCTGCCGTAATTTTTGTTATCTTTGGTGCTTCTGTACTATCGTATTTCTTGTATTACTATGTTCTCGTTCCATTAAATCTAGAGTATATGGAATTGATTACATTCATTCTTTTGATTGCTGCATTCGTACAATTTGTAGAATTATTCGTTAAGAAGTATTCTCCAGCATTGTATAAACAGTTAGGTATTTATTTACCACTTATTACAACGAACTGTACAGTACTTTATGTTGCACAAGATAATATCACACAGGGATATGATCTTATTACAACAATGGTTAACTCTATTGCAACGCCTGCTGGCTTTATGTTGATGTTGGTCATCTTTGCGACAATTCGTGAAAGACTCAATCAAAATAAAGTTCCTAAGGCATTCCAGGGCAATCCAATTGCGTTCGTTGTTGCTGGTATCATGGCAATTGCATTCTCTGCTCTTGCTGGACTAGTATAAGATGGTAAAAATTATAGTTGCGGTAGCATTAGCTGCGGGATTATTCTTGTTGAATGTAGTGCTACTAAGACTCAATAAAAAGACACCTGTGCCTGAAGGCTGTGAAAATCTAACGCCAGATTGCAATGCATGTGGATTAAAAGATTGTCCGACGCGTGGTGTCTATGAAAAGAGGAAAGAGGAAGAGAATGGCAATCGTTAAAGCATTGGTTATGATGCTTGTTCTAGGTGCTGCATTAGGTGCGGTTTTAGGATTTGCATCAAAGAAATTCTATGTTGAGCCTGATACAAGAGTTGATGATGTATTAGCTTTACTTCCTGGATACAACTGTGGTGGTTGCGGAAACCCTGGTTGTGCTGCTATGGCAGAAAAGTTAGTAAACAAGGAATCTACTCCAGATCAGTGTAAACCATGTAAGCCAGAGGCTCGTGAAGCTATTAAGAAGTATTTGGCTGAGCATGTAGAAGCTTAATGAAAAAAGAGGAAAAAAAATTCCTCTTTTTTTAATATTTTACTTGCAATATTATAAATTGTTTGCAATAATAATTAAGCGTTGTGGCGGCTATGGTGAAGTTGGTTAACACACTGGATTGTGGCTCCAGCACTCGTGGGTTCGAGTCCCACTAGTCGCCCTAAATACTCATATCTGTATGGTATGAGTTTTTTTTATTTCATATAAGCTATTAGTTTTGATTTTGTATTGATTTGAGCTTCTGCTTGTTCGTATGTTTTTGCAGAGACTTGTACTTGAAATGTAGCGATGGTTTTGAGCTCGTTGAGTATTTCGATATCACTTGTATTAACAGCTATAAGAATGGCGTTTGGTATAGTTGTACTTTCTTGGCTTTCTATATCTATACCGTTGCAGTCTTGTATCATCAGAATTCTACTATGGTAGACAATCATGTCTGTGCATTGTGTCGTATTTGTTTGAATCGTTGCTGAAATATCGATTCGTTGTGACTTTGTTAAATAGGAAAGAGATAGCGCGTCTAATTGTAGTTGGAAGATTGATTGATTTGCATAAAGTTGAGTCGAAGGATAATCTGGTAATTCTTCTGCATCGAACAACATCGTTTTATAGAAAAAGGATCCAGCAGGAATTTTTCCTTGAATGTCTGTGTATTTTCCAATAATGTCGTATTTGTTTTGTATAGTGTTTTTATTGATGAATGATGTATGTACTTTGATTTCTTCTATGTCTGTTTCTTGAATGCGAGTGCGGGGTAAAATGTCTTTTTTTGCGATAAAAGAAGAGGTCATTTTATTGTTATTAGAGTCTTGTTTCGATAAACGTAGGCCAACATATGCGAACAAGAAAAAACATAGGAGTATAACTTTAGAATTATTCAAGAATTGTTTCATAAAAATGACCTCATCAATACTCTATTCACAAGTTTTTTTAATAATCCCAAAAATTTGTTGTAAAATATTTTTCAAATGTGTGGAGGTTGAATATGTCTTTTGAAAAAGCCAAAGCGTATCTTGAAGAAAAGGGTTATGGAGATAAAATTATTATTCCAGAGCAGAAGAGTGGAACAGTAGAAGAAGCAGCAGAAGCATTACATGTTCCTGCTGCTAGTATTGCGAAAACCTTATCATTACTGATTCATGATGAACCAATATTGATTGTTACAGAAGGTACTGCAAAAATAGATAACCATAAATATAAATCGACATTTCATATCAAAGCTAAAATGATTCCTTATGAAGAAGTTGAACAATATATTGGACATGCTCCTGGTGGTGTTTGTCCATTTGGTATACATGAAGGAATTAAAGTTTATCTTGATGAAACGTTAAAGAAATTTGAGTTTGTTTATCCAGCTTGTGGGAATGACCAAAGTGCTGTGAAATTGAGTCTAGAAGAATTAGAGAATGTCTCTAATTTTGTAGATTGGGTCGATGTTTGCAAAGAATGATATAGTATCGTAATGAAATTTGAAATTAATGGATGTAGTAGAAATGTTATTGTTCATCATAAACGTATGAAGAGTATTGTTCTTCGTATAGATGAAAATGGAAATTTGTGTGTGAATTGTCCTAGCTATGTTACAGAAAAACAAATTCTTGCTTTTTTGAGAGAAAAAACAACATGGATCTTAAAAGCGGAAAGACAACAAAATCGAAAGAAGCATGAGATGAAATGTGGAATTGATGGAGAAGTGACACTGCTTGGGAAAACATATTCTTGTCATTATGTTCAAGCAACACAATCAAGTATTAGAATTGAAGACAATCAATTCATCTTCGCATCGGACGAATTTTCTAAAGAAAATATACAAGCATTATTTTATATGTTTGCTGCAGAAAAAATGGCTAAAATGATTAACGAGCTTAGAATTCCATTAGATGAGGAGATATGTATGCGCAATGGTAAAGCGTTACCCAATATAACCGTTAAATATATGACGAGTCGTTGGGGGTCGTGTACACCAGCGAAAAGTCGTATTTCTATGAGTGTTCGGTTGATTCATTATCCTAAGGAATGCTTGAAATATGTTTTGATTCATGAGTATGCACATATATTGGTTCCAAATCATTCTTCTGCATTTTATGATGTGGTACGTGAATTTATGCCAAATTATAAATACTATAGTGATTTATTGAATCATTAGGAGGAAAAGTGGAAAATTCAATTTGGAATATTGGAACAAATTTGTTTGAAGGTGGTTTGTTAAGTTTTTGTATTCGTGGTGCTTTGATTCTTGTAATAGCTTCTATCGTCGCTAAAGCATTTAAAAAAATGTTTAGTAAAATTGTAAATGCTGATGATACAAAAGAAATGACAGTGCGCTTTACTGGAAGAATCGTACGTGCAGCAATCTATATAATTGCAGTGTTTACTATTTTAGGTGGAATTAAACCATTATCAGGCTTGGGGTCTGCTTTATTAGGGGCAACTTCAGTGATATCAGTTATTATAGGTCTTGCTGCACAAGAGTCTTTCGGAAATTTTATCGCAGGTTTTTTCTTGGCAATGTATCAACCTTTTAATGTTGGTGATGTTATTTATATCAAGGAGAAAGATATTTCAGGTAAAGTGATTGGAATCACATTTCGGCATACGGAAATCTTAACAATTGAAAATGCTAAAATTATCGTCCCAAATAGTGTCATGAATAATGCAATCGTAGAAAATCGTGTATATGGACAAGAAAATTATGTACGGTATATTAGCTTTGATATAGGGTATGATAGCGATATAAAAGTTGCAGAAGAATTGATTTTTAAAGCTGTTCTTTCAACAACGAATGTCGTTGATATTCGAACAAAAGAAGAAATACAAAGGGGAAAAGATCCGTTTGTAGTACGGTGCGATGAATTCGAATCGAGTGGGATTAAATTGACATTTCCTCTATATACCACAGATTTTACAAGCTCTTTTAAGGCTGCAAGTGATGTGAGAAAGAAATTATTAGTATCGTTTAAAGAAAATAATATTGAAATCCCATATACGAAAATACAAATTCTAAAATAGTCTTTGAAAATTAATCAAAGACTATTTTCATTATCCATAAAATTCAAAGAAAAAAGTAAGCGCTTTCGCTTGAACTTCTATATGGTTACTGTAAAATGTATTTATAAGATGTATTTGAATTTCTAATCAAGGAGCAACTATCATGAAGAATACGAAAGGTGTTTTTATTGTACAAAATTTAATAGATGAAGGGGTTCTTTTTGTTGGGCTATTCAATACACATCAGTGTGGTTTTTAGGTGGACTTTCATGTGTCCATCTTTTTTGTAATTTATCTGATTGAAATCTAATAGGAGGTAATCATTATGGATCAGGTTAATCAGGAATTTTTTGATGCAGCAGCTGCAGGTGATTTTGGCAAAGTATGTGCACAGGTTTCTAAAGGCGCAGATGTCAATGTTAGAAACGGAGATGGACGTACTGCATTAATGAGAAGTGCAAAGAGAGGGTACGAAGATATTGTGCGTTTCCTTCTTGACAATGGCGCGGATACTAGAGCACGTGATAAAAATAATAAAACGGCTTTAATGGGAGCAGCTAAAAAGGGACATACAGAAATCTGTAGAATGATCGTTCATGCTGGTGGTGACGTGAATTCACATGATAATAAAGGACGTACAGCATTGATGCGAGCAGCTTTACTTGGGGAAACAGAAACAGTTGAGTATCTGCTTTCTAAGGGTGCTGAAGTAAATGCAACTGATGAACAGGGACGTACTGCGTTAATGGAAGCGGTAAATGCGTATAAAACAGATGTTATCGAAATCTTGATCAAAAATGGAGCTAATGTAAACGCAGAAGATAATAAGGGCTGTACAGCATTGATGCGTGCTGCTTATATTGGTATTCCTTCATTAGTTAATTCATTATTGGAAAATGGTGCTAATAAGGATGCAAAAGATTATAAAGGAAATATGGCTATTCACTATGTGCGTAAAGAATGCCTAGATGAACTTAAGGAAGTTTTGAAGTAGAGGTATTTTTTATGCGAGATTATTTAGCAAATGAAGTTAGAAATGTTACTGTTTTAGGACATTCTGGTAGTGGGAAGAGTACATTGGTAGAAGCTTGCTTGTTCCATACAAAGGCAATCGATAAGATGACTAGAAATAATGATGGTACATCTCCATTAAATTTTGATAGTGAAGAAGGAAAAAGAGGCGTATCAGTATATACACATCTAGCACCAGTTGAATGGAAAAATCGTAAAATCAACTTTATTGATACACCTGGATATATGGACTATGAAGGTGAAGAAGACACAGGACTTACAATGGGTGATAATGCATTGATCGTTGTTAGTGCAAAAGATGGTGTGCAGTCTGGAACGGAAAGAGCTTGGAAAAAAGCAGTAAAAAAGAGAAAATTACCAACCATCTTGTTTATTAATAAATTAGATGACGAAAATGCAGACTTTTCACAAGTTATCGATGATTTGAGAGAAAAATTTGGTAAGTCTGTGTTCTTATTTGAATTACCAATCATAGAAGATAGAAAAGTCATTGGATCCGTAAATATTTTGAGAAATAAAGCTTGGTATTATGATGATCCAAGTGAAGCAAAAGAAGTGCCAGATGCGATTAAAGAGAAAGTTTCAGAATATTATGATGAAATTGCAGAAGCAATTGCCATGACAGATGATGATCTTATGGAAAAATTCTTTTCTGGTGAAACATTTGATGAACATGAGATTGCTAAAGGTTTGAGAATTGGCGTTCGTAATGGCGATATTCATCC
>CALBJM010000069.1 GCA_937893225.1 uncultured Erysipelotrichaceae bacterium
AAAGAAAAAATGCAAGGAAGAAGATGTCATTGCTTTTGATACGGGACCAGGGAATATGATGATAGATGAAGCAATGCGTATCTATTATGGAAAAGAATACGATGAAAATGGTGATGTAGCAAGAAGTGGAAAAATCATTGATGCATTGTTACGCCAATTGCAGCAAGAGCCGTATATTGCTATGTGTCCTCCAAAAAGTACAGGCAGAGAATTATTTGGAAAGCAACGTGTAGAAGCATTATTGAAACAATATCCTCATGCGAATACTGAAGATGTCGTGTGTACATTTACACACTTTACAGCAATGTGTGTTGCAGAGAACATTCATTTATTTCTTGAAAAAGATGAACCAATTGATGAGTTGATCGTATCGGGTGGTGGTGCACACAATGCATATATGATGCAATTGTTACAAGACTATTTAGGACATGGTAAAGTTTTTTCACAAGAAGATATGGGCTTTAGCTCGGATGCAAAAGAAGCAATTTGTTTTGCATTACTTGGCAATGAAACATTGCATGAACATTATGCAAATATGCCTTCTGCAACCGGTGCAAAACAACGCGTGATATTAGGTAATATTACGCCAAGAATGAGGAGATTTTAATATGCAAGTTCCTGGAAAAGATGAAAAATGGAATGATACAGATTATGATATACCGAAGTTTTCTTATCCAAGTGCAATTTTGATATTTGGTATTACTTTTTTATTGACGTGTTTTGCCATATGGGTGAGTAATGGTGAAAAAATATGGATCATGTTAACATTGAGTATTACATTGGCAACTACAACAGCTTATTCTCGGTATTTTATTGATACAAAGAGGAAATTGTGCAAAGGGTTTTGGAGATTATTATTTGTATTGTTTATTGCATGTTTCGTTGTATTGTATTTTGTTCAGTTTTAATTTTGTGACAATGAATGACCTGAAGTATCAGGTCATTTTTAAATTGTGTGAAATAATATTACAAAAATAAAAACAATATATTGAAATGATATTTCATTAGTCATATAATACAAGTATCAAAAATGTAAGGGCTTAGATATTGTCCTTATGAATGAAAGGGGAAAAAATGTTCGAAAAATTTACAACATTGCTGAATGAGAAGTTATCAGGCCCTATGGCAAAACTTGCAAATCAGCGCCATTTACGTGCAATTCGTGATGGTATCGTAGCAACACTTCCGTTAATTATTGTTGGTTCGTTCTTTTTGATCGTTGCCAATCCGCCTTTGCCTGAGAGTTGGGGAATATATCAGTTTTTAACAGGACATGCTGCACAAATCGTTCTGCCATATCGTATGACAATGTATATCATGACATTATATGCGGTATTTGGAATTGGTAATTCATTGGCAAAATCTTATGATTTGGATGGATTATCAGGAGGTATTTTAGCAGAAATAGCATATCTATTAACAATTGTTCCTGTGAATGTTACAGTGGATGATGCTGGAGTTACAGGATTTGTTATTCCTATGGCAAAGCTTGGTTCTGCAGGATTGTTTGTTGGTATTATTACTTCTATTATTGCGGTTGAAATCTATCGTTTTATGGATAAGAAAGGTATCAAGATCACAATGCCTGATGCAGTTCCACCTGCAGTAGCAAGAAGCTTTGAAAATTTGATTCCTACTGCTGTTGTTATCTTATTGATTGGTAGTATAACATATTGGATCGGATTTGATTGGCATGGATTTATGAGTACCTTGGTTGCACCACTTGTTGATGCAAGTGATAGCTTGGGTAGTGTAATCTTGATCGTATTTTTGACATGTTTCTTCTGGTGCTTTGGTATCCATGGTGCTTCTATTGTTGGTTCTTTGGCTAGACCAGTTTGGTTGATTCTTCTTGAAAAGAATGCCACAGCATTAGCACAGGGGCAAGCAATGCCTAATGTTGCTCCAGAACCATTCTATCAATGGTTTATTTGGATCGGTGGTGCAGGGTGTACGATTGGTTTGGCAATCTTAATGGCCTTTAAGTCTAAGAGTTCTTATGCAAAGAATCTTGGTAAAACTGTATTTGCACCTGCTTGCTTCAATATCAATGAACCAATTATATTTGGTACACCAATTGTATTGAATCCTACTTTAATGATACCTTTCATCCTTAGTCCAGTAGTTTGTGCAATCATTGCATATATATGCACTACTATAGGCTTAGTTTCTCGCGTTTCTGTTACTGCTCCATGGACACTTCCTGGTCCAATTGGTGCATATTTAGCTACAGGTGGAGATTGGAGAGCAGCAGTCTTAAATGTCGTTTTAATTATCATTTCTACTGTGATTTATTATCCATTCTTCAAAATGTGGGATAATGAACTTCTTGAAGAAGAAGGGAAGAAAGAAGCATAAAACGAGTCCCTTTGTGGATTCGTTTTTTTTAAATGAGGTATATTATGAGAAGACTTGGAATATCGATTTATCCAGAAAAAGATAGTGAAGAAAATATTTGTGCCTATTTGAAAAAAGCACATGATTTCGGTGCAAAACGTATTTTTAGTTGTTTGTTATCTGTAACAAAAGATCCTACAGACATAAAAAAAGAGTTTCATAGAATGAATCATTATGCGCATGAACTTGGTTTTGAAGTTATTCTAGATGTTTCTCCAAAAGTATTTGATAAACTTGGTATAACGTATTCGGATTTATCCTTCTTTCATGAAATTGAAGCAGATGGTATTCGTCTAGATCAAGGCTTTACAGGAAATGAAGAGGCTATGATGACGTATAATCCGTATGGATTAAGTATTGAAATCAACATGTCAAATGACACACATACTGTAGATACGATCATGGACTATGAACCTGATCGATATCATTTAATAGGGTGTCATAATTTTTATCCACATTGTTATACTGGACTATCACTTGAACATTTTGAAAAATGCACAAATAACTTTAAGAAATATGGTTTGCATACAGCAGCATTTGTAGGTTGTTCTTCAGAAGATAGTTTTGGACCATGGTTAGCAAAAGAAGGTTTGTGTACACTGGAAATGCATAGAAATTTACCATTGGATGTACAAGTAAAGCATATGGTGGAGCTTGGTGATATAGATGATATTCTTATAGCCAATTGTTATCCAACAAAAGATGAAATGGAACGGTTGAAAAAGGTGGATCTGACAAAGGTGAACTTTGAAGTAGAACCTGTGTGTGAATTACCAGAGTTATATCACACAGTTATATTTGATGAGTTACAGATGAATCGTGGAGACGTGAATGAAAATATGATTCGTTCAACACAACCACGTGTTAAATATGCTAAAGAACACTTTGCAGTATTTCATGCACCAGATATTATCTGTCGTGGAGATGTTATGGTAGAAAGTTCTTTGCATGGACATTATGCAGGAGAAGTTCAAATCGCAAAACAAAATATGCATAATACAGGTATGACGAATGTCATTGGACACATTCGTGAAGAAGAAGTGTTTATGTTGGATGCATTGCACCCATGGCAGAAATTTTGTTTTGTGGAGAAGTAGTTTATGATTATTGGTATTGATATTGGTGGTACGAAGAGTGAAGCAGCTCTTTTTGATGAAGCTGGTAATACTCAACAAAAAATCATTTTAAAGAGTGCACATCCAAATTGTGCAACAGATGCAGAAATGGAAGAAATATTGCGGCAGTGTTTGTTGGATGATTGTTCCCCAATTATTATTGGATTTGCAGGATATGGAAAAAGCAAGCAAATGCGTCAAAGAATCGAACGCGCAGTACAACGTGTTTTTCAAAATCGAAAATTTGTTTTAATGAATGATGTAGAACTTGCAATGTGGTCTACGTTACAAGGCAGTGATGGAATCGTATTGATCCTTGGAACAGGAAGTATTGCTTTGAAGAAAAAAGGCGATGCACTTATCCGTAAAGGAGGATGGGGTTACTTGCTTGGAGATGAGGGAAGTGGCTACGCTATAGGCAGGAAGATATTGCGTAAATTTATTCGACAAGTAGATGAGCTGGATGAAAAAACGGAATTGTTTCAAGCTGTTATGAATCTATATGACTTAACTGATCCTTCAGAGATAATAGATATCGTCATGCATGATGGTCAGATTGACCGTACCGCAGTGGCAAAGTGTTCGGTATTAAGCAATTTAGAAGAAAATAAATATATTTTGAAAAGAGCAGCAAGTGATGCTGCGGAATGCGTTTCTGCATTAAAAGAAGATGGATTGCCAACCTATATTACTGGTGGAATGCAGAATAACATGCAATATATGCAGTATATTCAGCATTTTTTACCAGATATTCGTATTAGTGAACATGAACCTGTGTATGGAGCGTATGCATATGCAAAAAGGACTTGTTGTATAAAATAATTCTAGACAATCGAAGATAATTTAAGTGTACTTTAGTGTATAATGGAAGTGTTTACATTATTAGGAGGGGATATGTCTTCATTTATTTTAGAAAATAGCCAAGTACAGGTATCTGTGGATGAACATGCTTCAGAAATTCATAGTTTTTGTGATTTAGAAACAGATAATGAATATATGTGGCAAGGTGATCCGAAATTTTGGTCGGGTAGAAACCCAACATTATTTCCGATGGTAGGTAGTACTTGGGATAAAAAATTACATATCAATGGAAAAGAATATGTAACAGGTAACCATGGATTTACGCGTCATAGTGATTTTACTTGTATTGCTCATGATGCAGAAAAAATCGTTATGGAATTAAAGGATAGTGAAGAAACATTCAAGGAATATCCTTTTCATTTCACAATGCATATTACATATACATTGTGTGAAAAAACATTGTCAGTAAATTATGAAATTACGAATGATAATGATGTTGTAATGCCATTCCATTTTGGTTTGCATCCAGCATTTAATTGTCCAAGTAATGGTGGGAATTTTGAAGAGTATTATATTACATTGAATCATCCAGAAACTTCTGATTTCCATTTAACGCATGTTGAAAATTGTTCTCGTATTGAACTAGATAGAAAAGCATTAGAGGATACTATTATTATTGCTGATCCTCAATCAACGCAAGCAACTTTGACTGATGGAAAACATGGTGTCACAGTAGGGTATGAAGGATATGAATGGTTGGCCTTTTGGTCAAAGCCAGATGCACCATTTGTATGTATAGAACCATGGCACTCACATGCGGATTTTGAAAAAGTAGATGTTCCATTTGAAAAAAGAGAAGGGGCTATTTTGCTTGCACCACACAAAGTATTCAAAACAGGGTATACAATTACAATTTTCTAAGTAAACAAGGAGGGATAAAATGTTTAAGAAGATTATTTGTAAGAATTATGAAGAAGTATCATTAGAAGCATTCAAGGTCATGAAAGAAGTTCTGGAAACAGAAAAGGCACCAGTACTAGGTTTAGCAACAGGCTCAACACCAGTAGGTCTTTATAAGAACATGATCAAAGATCACAAAGAAACGGGCAGATCCTATAAAGATATCTTGACATTCAACCTAGATGAATATGTAGGATTGCCAAAAACACATGCACAGTCCTATTGGACATTCATGCATGAAAATCTCTTCAATTATCTAGATTGTCCAGAAGAAAATATTCATGTACCAAGTGGAGAAGGAGAAGATCCAGAAAAGAATGCAAGAGAATATGAAGCAGAATTAGCAAAGCATACAGTATCTGTACAAGTATTAGGCATTGGATCAGATGGACATATTGCATTCAATGAACCAGGAACACCATTTGAATCTGTAACACATGTAGCAGAATTAACAGAACAAACGATTAGTGACAATGCAAGATTTTTTGAAGGTGATAAGACACAAGTCCCAACAAAGGCAGTCACAATGGGATTGGCTTCTATCATGAGAGCGAAGAAGATCATCTTGATAGCAACAGGAGCAAATAAAGCAGATGCAGTATATGGCATGTTGCGTGGAGAAAAGACAATCGAATGTCCAGCATCTATCTTACAGGATCATGCAGATGTAACAGTGATCTTAGATGAAGCAGCTGCCGCAAAAGTAGCAGAATAAGCAATAAGGAGAAATGATTTGAAAGAGTCATTTCTTTTTTAAGCATTGTATTTGTTTTTTATAGGAAACTACCGTATCATCTAAGTAGAAATAGGAGGAGTGAATATGAAGATTATTCAAAGTACTAGTGAATATGATCAGATCTTAAATGAAAATAAGTCTGTTTTTGTAGATTTTTATGCTGATTGGTGTGGACCTTGTAAAATGGTTGGACCACTCGTAGAAGAATTGGCAGAGGAGGAAAAAGACGTAACATTTATTAAGGTCAATGTGGATAATACACCGGATATTGCACAGCGCTATGGTATTATGTCTATTCCAACATTGCTTGCATTTAAAAATGGTGAATTAGTCGGAAATATCGTTGGGTTTCAACCGAAAGAAGCTTTGAAGCAATTGGTTGATAAAACAAAGTAAAATAAAAAAAGCTATAACAGAATTCTGGACTATTTAAAACTGGATGAGGTTTTAAACATTGCTAAAATAATGTGATGTTCAT